>JAIEPP010000135.1 GCA_019748335.1 Xanthobacteraceae bacterium | reverse complement strand
CCCCCCTGCCCTGGCCGGCGCCAGAACCGCTGGCGCTGAAGTTTCTGGCGCATCACCTCTGGGACCCGGCGCAGCGCGAAGTCGACGAAACACACGGTATGCCGGCTGAGATTATGGAAGCACTGATCGACCAGGGCCTGTTGCGAACCTCAAACCCGCATGCGCCCAATACAGTGAAGCGCCGACTGGCGAGCTGGAGCACGCTGCATCGTTGGAAAGGTATTTCGGGGCCCTTTTCCGCACCGACCTTGCGCACGGCTCTAAAACTTGCCGTTCGCGCCAGCGGCAGGCCGCGCCGGCGCAAAAGCCGACGTGCGGTCACCCGGGATATTCTGGACGCGCTCCTCGCCACCTGCCGCAGCGACAAGCTTGCCGATACGCGCGATCGCGCCCTCCTCCTGATCGCCTTTGGTTCAGGCGGACGCCGTCGCAGCGAAATCGCACGCCTGCGCATCGATCAGCTCAGCGAGGAAACGCCGGTGGGAAGCGATCCGGGCGATCCCCAGTCCCCGCCCCTGCCCTGCATGGGAATTGCGCTTGGCCGCACCAAGACGCGCCAGGCGGACGAAGACGCCAAGGTCTATCTCGTCGGCCCGCCTGTCGAAGCGCTGCAGGATTGGCTCGAGCGCTCCGACATCAAGAAGGGACCGATATTCCGGGCGATCGACCGCTGGGAAGACCTCCAGGATTATGCGCTGACGCCCCAATCCATCAATTTGATCGTCAAGCGCCGCTGTCTTCTCGCCGGTCTCGATCCGACGGCCTTCAGCGCCCACGGCCTGCGCTCCGGTTATCTGACTGAGGCCGGTCGAAAGGGCGTACCCCTTGCCGACGCCATGCAGCAGTCGCAGCATCGCTCCCTGCAGCAGGCGGCAAGCTACTATAACGACGCCGAGCGCCGGGAAGGCAAAGCTGCAAGGTTAACCCTCTGATCATTTCCTCAAAAAGTACCCGCTTGATCGGACATCCGCGCAAAGGCTAACCTCTGCTGAGACGATCGGGAGGAGGCGACCTTGAAAATCAAGCGGATCATAGATTCCACCCTCGCCGGCCCGTATGAACGCCATGGAATCAGGATTGAGATCTCTAACTATCGCCTTGCAGACACCGACTGGTCACTCGAGATCACCTGGGCCGACGGCACGTCGACCGTTTGGGAAGAAAGCTTCTCCGATGACCAGGCCGCTTACGACGAAGCCGTCCGCGCGATTGCGAGCGACGGGATCGAGAGTTTCTCTCACACGGCCGTGACCGCAGCTGTCACTTGATTGCAAGCAGTAGTTTGCCGGCAACTAATGCGCTGCCTTTCACATTTTTTGCTCTGACAGCAGCGCCATCACCACCGGTTCGAGTGCGAATGCCCCGCCCTCTAACACTGAGGTCAAACCGAAAAAGGAAAGCGCTTGCACTGTGGACAGCGTACCCCTTCCGAAGGATACAGGAGCCCACCACGGCAGCCGGGATCTTACGTGAGATCGCCTGCGCCGTGCGAACCGGATCCATCCGAACTCAAGCCCGCTTTTTCTCGCGCTTTCGACTACCGATCAGCGCCATCAGCATGGGCCCGATTGAGAAAGTCTTTGCCTCGGCTTTGTTGGTAAGCTCCCGCAGATAGCCGCCGGCACTGTTGATCGCTTCACTGCGCTGCAGGATCGCCGCCACGACGATCGCAGCCGGGATTTCACCCATGATGATTTGCGCCTCCTCCCAGGCGCTCGGGCTGATCCCGAGCATCGATCGAATGACGGAGGCGGTCGCCAGGAAATCACGCCAGTTGGATATCCCGTCCTTAGCGTAATCGACGATATCGGGACACGCATCGAGAACCATGCTCAATGGGAATGTTCCCTCCGGCATCCTCGGTGGGACAAGCTCAGCCTCGGGATTTGCCCCAGCGCTTTTTCGAAAGCGAGGTTCAAGATCAATTGGGGAGTCTGTTTTTGAATTCTGTATGTGGCGCTCAATTTGAGACTCATTGCCGCTCATATTTTGAGTTTTAACATGAGATTCCAGCAGTATGAGGATTTCGTCAGCGAGAAGAGACATCTCATCGGCAATCGGCTCGAGCTCCAGCCGTGATGCCGTCCGGGGAATGCGCGCCAAAAGCTCCCTGTAGAGGGTATGGATCTCCGACCAGTCGGCAGGCCCCTGCCCCTCACGCATGGTCGCAACGCCTTCCTCGATGCCCGTCGCGATCATCTTGGCGATATCGCGCCGGCAGATCGTGATCCTTTCCTTCACTAATCGCAGCGCACGCTCTTCAGCGCGGACCTCCTCGGCCCAGGCGGCGAACTCCTCTGCCCTGACAACGATCGGGGAGAGATCGAAGCCGAAGGCGAGTTCGACCTCCCCTGCCCTGTCCTTGCGAGCGTAGCGTTTGCCGTTGGGGCTATCGCGCCGGACGATTAGGCCGCTGTCGACCAGCACGGCAAGATGCCGGCGCAGCGTCGCCGGCGCCATGCCATGGGCGCGGAGTGACAGCTGATAGTTCGAGGGAAACACCACGAGGCCCTCGCCCGTGAGAGCAGTCTCCGGATGAAAGCTCAACAGCGCGTCCAGCACCGCAAGCGCCCGCTCAGACACGCCGATGCGGGTTCGCGCAGCGCAGATATCGCGAAACACAGTCCACTTGTGGACGGTTTTTTCCGGTGGCCTTGATTTAGCCACCGCTTGGGCCGCCACGTGGGCAAGCGTCAGCGATCGCCGCCCAAAGGGCGCCGTTGATTGATGCGGTTCCATTTCTGCCTCGCTTGAGGCAAAAGAAGCCCGCCCGTCAAAACGACGTCAAAGACTCTTGACTGCGATTCCCAGAAATGCGATTCTCTCGTTGTCACACTGAGAGAGGGCTTCCGGAGCGTCGGTTTCGGGGGCCTTTTTCTTTTGCCAAGTCCTTAGAAGTTAACGGGTAAGACTAACGGGTCTCTTTCAAAAGACCCGTTTACAGAGTGCTCCATTTCTCTTTGCGCTCATCCCTCCTTTCGTTGCTCACTTTGAAACTGCGCGTAGAGATCATCGAGACGGTCCGCGATGAAACCGCCGAACAGAGGCGCCACCGTCTCATCGATAGTTAGGACGGTTTTATTCGACCGGAGATCGATGCGCGCGGCCTTCCGTCCCTTCCCGATGGACCAGGTCCGCGTCTTGCCGACCGGCTTTCGAGAAGGCTTGGAAAGAGCTTCGAAGATCAGGCCGAACCGCCCGTCGCTGTCCCGCGAGCGGAACTCATCGCCTTCCAGCGTCTCTCGAATGATATTCTCGGTCTTGGCAATTGTCAGAAGTGCCGACAAAGCGATCCATCGTGCCCTGCCGGCCTTCGCCGCAGGACCGATCGCATGCGCCAACGGCTCGGGGATGCTCCGCGCGACCGAAATGTACCGGCTGACGTCCGACTTATCCGTCGAAAGCGCTGCCACGATGATCGATCGATCAAACCCCTGATCCTCGAGCCGCCTCGCAAACAGCGCCTTCTCGATGAATGACAGATCGTGACGCTCCGAATTTTCCTTTCCCTGGGCAAGCACCAGCTCGTCATCCGAGAGCGGCTTGACGATCGCCCGGACCAGCAGGCCGAGTCGCGCGGCCGCACGCACTCGCCGATGGCCGTAAGCCACCTGGTATCGCCCGTTTTTATCCGGATGCGGCCTGACGAGGATCGGCACCTGCTGGCCGCTCGTCCCCAAGCTAGCGACCAGAGCATCGAAGCTCGGATCGTGTTCGGCCACGAGCCGATCACTCACGATGGAGCTGTCGAGCAGCCCGGGATCTAAATCGACGACTGCGCTTCCGTTGTCGATCTGCTGCTGAAGGCGGGAGGCGGCGCGGGCACCCTCGGTCAATTCCCTCAGTGAGGTGCCCATCGCGGAGATCGCGCCAGTCCTGACGCGATCCTTATCGGACACGACGGCACCGGTGGACGCGTCAGTCCTCTTGGCGAAAAGGGAGTCGATAGTCGACTTACGGGTCATCTCACTGCTTCCGAACGAATCTGTAATGAGCGTGAGTTGGGAGCTCCCCACCGAGGAATATCCACGTCAGATGCACTGCCATCACCGCCTCCCCCAGGCCTTGATGACCAGATCAGCGATCTCCCCGTTCACGGCATCGAGCGACTCGATGGCGCGGTCATAGGTCGAACGCGTCAGGTTTTCCCGACCGATCTCATACAAGGTCTGCTTCGTAAGACCGGCATCGGACATGGCTGCGGATTTGACCATGGCGTTGGTCAGGACATAATCGTCGAAGAGGTTACGCAACAATGCGACGACCTTCGTCTGCGGACCGTCCTGGGGCTCGTACCGGGTCACTAGATACCGTATGAAATCGTAGCGCAGCTTTCCGCCGGCCTCGCCGACGACGGACAGGAGGTCGTTGGCCATCAGCAGGAACTGGCTCATCGACGAGACATCCAGCATCTGGGGATGGATGGTAACGACCATCGCGGTGGCGGCGCAGAGCCCGCTTAGGGTCAAAAACCCCATATGTGGGGGGCAGTCGATCACCACGATGTCGTATCGATCTTCGACTTCGTCCAAAGCCGCCGCGATCCGGGTGTAAAACACCTCCTGGGATGCCTGATTACGCAACGCCATGGGCGTCGCGTGCTCGAACTCCATCAGCTCGAGATTTCCGGGGACGAGGTCCAGGCCGTCGAAATAAGTCGAGCGTATCACTTCGCTCAACGGACGTTTCTGGCTGTCGTAGCGGATCGCCGCGTAAAGGGTGTCATTCGCCTTCACGTCAACTTCGGGCATGACGCCGAGGAGTGCAGACAGGCTTGCCTGGGGATCGAGATCGATTGCCAGAACTCGAAACCCGTGCAGTGCGAGATATTGCGCCAGATGGGCCGATGTCGTTGTCTTTCCGGATCCGCCCTTGAAATTTGCGACCGCTATGACCTGCAGATGCTCATCGGCACTTCGGTGGGGTACAAATTCGCGGGCGTCGCGACCCCGTACCCCCGCAGCCAGATAGCGGCGGATTTCGTTGATCTGCGAGAGTGTATAGAGCCTCCTGCCCGATGTCGTCGTCTCAGGCGCAGGACCCTCGCCTGCCAAGGTCATTTTTCGTAGCGTCGAATCGGAAATTCTCAGAAGTTTGGCAGCCTCCCCGGATGTGAACCTGCGAAGCGTTTTTTCGGAGACTGGCGGGAATAGCGCTTCGGTCATCGCTTGCAGCTGCGAACTGAGAAGATGGGCGTGAGCGCCGATCGCCTCGTCTACGGCTTCAGTCTGCCGTAGAGCACGGCCTATCTGGTTATTCACGGCTGCGGCGCTCATCACGGAATATGTGCCTTTTCGCGATTTACAGCGTAACGATACGCGTGAAATCGATTCTGACAAGAGCTTAATGGTTAACACAACCTTACATTAACTTCGGACCAGCGTTGGGACCTCCCAACGGTCCGGGGCTAATCGCATCTGAAGGCGCCCATTAAATGCGCGGCAACACCAGACGGCCGAAGCTTGAATGCAAGCTATGGAATGCAAACAGACAGTCGACCGTCCAACCGGAGGCCTTCACAGCGCGGCCAGCAGGAGGGCAGGGGGCTCCCAAGGAACAAGCCAATGCTTTGGCTCATGAGGAGTGAGGCCGCTATGCAGGGCACATCCAAGCGGTGCGCCCCAGTACGGCCCCGACACCTTTCACCGTTGCGCTCCCGTTACAAAAAAGCTCATTCGACGCCCTCTCTAAAAGGCCAATGCCGCCGTCCGGTGGCTGACGATACAAACGACGGATCGCCATACGGCTTGAGAACGTCTCCGACATCGATTTGACTGATGCAGGAGCTTTAATAACCAGATAGATGGTTTCAAAGCGCGCGACGCAGGGTGCCCGCGCGGCGAATACGAACGCGGCCGTCGGCGTCGTACCCATATGTCTACAACGATGCCTGCGTTCTGCTTAAATTTCGAAAATCAAAAACAAGCTGGCGTCGCATCTGCGGCAGGCTGATCGGAAATACGGAAATGCTTCTGCTCCACATCTCGGACATCCATTTTAGGTTTAACGAGATCATAGGCCCGGACGATCCAAATCGCGGATTGCGGAACGACCTGATTCACGACGTCCGCGGGATGCGCGATAAGATCGCCGGCAACGTGGAGATGATTCTGCTGTCGGGCGACATCGCCTTTGCCGGACACGAAAAGGAATACGAATTCGCCTATGAATGGCTGGAGAAGGAATTGTGCCCCGCCGCCGCCTGCGCGATAGAGAACGTCTTCGTCATTCCAGGCAATCACGACGTCGACGTCAAAGCAGAGGCTGGTCCCGCCTCGATGCACGCCAGGGCGAGCTTGCGCGCAACGGCTGCGGATAAACTCGACGCGGAACTGAGAAAATGGCTGCGCGATCCAGGTTCTGCGAACGTCATCTTCAAACCAATCGAGAACTACAATCGATTTGCCGCGAGATTTCAATGTTCAATTGGCCCATACACGCTGACCAAAGACGGTACGATCGCAAAGGACTCAGCTCATCCATTCACCACCCGTGACCTGAAGCTCAACGACGGATCCGTCCTGCGCCTATGGGGCTTCAACTCGGTCATCGTTTCCGACCTCTCGGACAAGAAGGATGAAATGCTGGTCGATCCGGCCGCCGCGCAGATCGAGCGTGAGGACGGTGTCACCCATCTGGTCATGTGCCACCATCCATTCAACTGGCTCCGCAACGGGAAACCTTTCGAGGACAGAATCGACGCTGTCGCCAAGATTCATCTCTTTGGCCATGAGCACACCCTGCGCGTGGACGAAGGCAAGCATTTCGTCCGGATACGGGCAGGGGCCATGCAGCCTGCCCGGGACGAAAGGTCTTGGAAGCCGGGTTACAACTGGATCGACGTCTCAGTGGCGGAAGCCGAACAGAAGCGTTCCCTCACGGTCAAGATTTGGGTGCGAATGCACGAGACCGACCGTTTTCTCGCCGTTCCGGACCGGAACGATAACGATATCTGGCATGAGCAGTTCGACTTGCCAAGCTGGGAACTACCGACGGCTATGCCGCCCGGTTCTGTCGTAGCGAAGCCGGCGAAAACGCCTGCGGCGGTACCGGAGCCGCAACCGGCTGCCGGGAGAATCGAGGAGGTGCCGATGACGCCGCCAGTGCCGTCCGTTACATTGAGAACCGTGACGGTTAAGTTCTTCAAGCTCAAAGAGCACGAACAGAGACGTCTCATAGCCAAAATGAAGTTGGACCGCGATGGTGATCGCGACTTGAAGGACTATGAGCTCGCCACAACGGCTGTCCGTCGCGCCTCTGACGGGGGCATGCTGGACGTGCTTGATTCTGCGATCGAAGCATTGCTTTCACAAGGGGGTCGTTAATGGCGACGGGGTTCAATTTCATCGAAGCATATCGGGCGGCCAATCCGGCTGCACCGCATGCGCTCGTGGCTGCGCGCGAGCAGGCGTTCAAACTGATCCGACCGAACGTGAAACTCATGGATCGCGTGCACGATCTTTGCCGACTCGCCTTTCACATGCCGTTCGATGACGCCCGTTACGCTGACTGGTTCGACAAACACATCAGCGACACGGATCCCCGTTTCGTACTCTCACAAGATGTGGCCGATGCAGGACGCATGGCGACCATGTTGCTACGGGATTTCGTCCTTTCCGGATCAGAGCCCGTGGCCATGACCGTTTTGGCGACGTCGTTTGCCGGCCGCAGGTTGGCCTTCGATAACGGCGAACTCGTTACACAAGCTCGCGATCTGATCGCCGCACGCGCTAAGCAGCCTCGCACTCGAGCCTCGTCCGCAGCGTTGTCGGTATCCAATGCCAAGGAGCTCGAGCCTATTCTGCTCTCCCTGGAGGCCGGCGTCACGCCGGCCGCGACCAAACTGGCACTCGAAAACGTCCAGAAGGGAGCGGCCGACGCCGTCACCGCAATCAACGATGCTTATCAGTCGCTTCGCAACGACAATATCCGCTTGGCCGAAGAGGTCGACATGCTCTGGTTTTACCTCGGCGAAACAAGCAATATCCTGGATATACCATTAAATGCGCTGCCGGCCGCGAGCCTGCCCTTTGTCGCAGGGATCGACCTCGGTGCAATGGTGCAATCAATCCCAGGGCCCTACGGCGTCTACGGCATCATCAAGCGAACGCTGGGCGCGGCCGTTGCAAAGACAGTGACGCTAGAGGACGGACTCGATGTCCTCAGCCAACAGCAAATATCCAGTCTGGCCTGCGAAAAGGCACCCGAGATATTCTCGCTGCATACGGCCTTGCGGTTGGCGGCGCGCGGAGGCTCATGGAAAGAGGCCTTCCATGCCGCCTGCCCAGATCTGGTCAACGTCAAAATCTCGCACACGGATGCCGCGGTGCAAGCCTATCGCGAGCGGACATCTTTGGTTCATGCCGGCCTCGACAAATGAACATTGCAACCACTCTTTGCCAGAAACCCGACTGCCTAGTGGCGCAGAACGGCCATTGCAGCCTTGGAATGGACCCCGTCGAGCAATGCCCGAACTACGCGCAGGCCGCGACTCAGGCGGAGACGAACGTCGAGCCAGCTCCGCCGTCGGAAAGCACCAGGGTCCAGCCGATTGAGATTTGCTCGGGCGACGTCATGAATATCGAAGAGCTCGCCATATTCTCACGCCGTCATCGTGTGCGCACGGTGAGTCTCATCGGCGAGCACAAGGCGGGAAAAACCACGCTCATTGCCGCAGTCTACGCGAAGTTTTGCAAGGGCCCCGTCGCCGGCCTGCAGTTCGCCGGAAGCAGAACCTTAGTCGGATTCGCGAAGCGTCATCATCTGGCATTGGTTGATTCAAAGCGAGATGAGCCAACGACCCCGCGAACTAGTCGGAGCGAGCCAGCTGCGTTCTTCCATTTGGCAGTCAGGGCTGAAGCACGTGGCCGTCCCGTGCACTTGATCATCTCCGATCGATCAGGAGAAGCCTATGCCGCTGCGCGGACCGACACCTCTCTTATCGAGGACCTTGGCGAGCTGCAGTTTGCCGAGCGCGCCGTCTTCATCCTTGATGGCGCCAAATTATCATGCCGTGGACAGCGCGCGGCCTACGGCCGCCAGTTCAAGCAGATGATCCACGCTTTCCATGACAACGGCGCGCTGGCGAATGCCCGCGCAATAGAGATCCTCGCGACCAAAACCGATGTCACGCTCAGCCGGCCCGATACCGACGACCAGACAAAATACCTGGACGATTACGAACAGCGGTTGATAGCCGAGTTTCATTCGTCTGGTATCAAAGTTGGCTTCCACCGTATCTGCGCCCTGCCGAAATCAAAACTATCAGTCGGGTACCTCGGTCTAGACGATGTGATTGAAAGGTGGGCACACCCGGAGCAATCGCTCGATGTATCGCAAAAGGCCATCCCCGATGCCGCACGACAAATCGACCGGCTCATGACAAGATGGTGACAAGATGAGCGAGGCCACCAAGAATTTTCTAGTATTCGGCCTCCAGGCGTCGGGTAAGACGACGTTTGCGGCTGCCCTCTGGCACCTTCTCGACAGCCGCGAGGTCATGGGGACATCGCTTGTGAAGGGCAAACATCAGGGGCACTTCGAATACCTCGAAAAGATATCCCAGCTCTGGTGTGAAGGCTGGCAGGTGGCACGCACGAAATCCGATGAAGTTGAAGACGTGGCAATCAACCTCCGTCACCCGAGTAGCGACACCGATCTGGTTTTGCAATTCACGGATCTGGCCGGCGAAAATCTTGAAAACGCCTTCGCCACCCGTCTGTGCGAGCCGGATTTCGTCAAAACGGTGAAGCGGTCGAGCGGCATGCTCCTCTTCGTAAGCGCCGATCGCATCGTCGATGGCGTCACAATACTAGATCTCTGGGCAGGGCTCGGAATAGAGGCGGCTGGAACATCGGGAGGGGCCGCTGATGGAACGTCTCCTTCGCCCGCAAACGGCGGAGCAGGCGATATCTCGTCGATCGAGGAAGAGCGCCCTTGGGATCCGGCGTCGACGCCACTCCAGGTCCGCTTGGTCGACCTTCTCCAGTCGCTTCCCCTCGTGCCATTCGCCCTTACGCCCTTCAGGGTCGCAGTCATAGTGTCGGCCTGGGACTTAAGCCACGAAGTAACGGCCGATGCCTGGCTTGCCAAACGCATGCCGTTACTCAATCAGTTCCTGCGCTACGGTGAGGTCGCTAGCGACGTGCGGATCTACGGCGTTTCAGCGCAAGGCGGGGAACTGTCTAAGAAAGGCGAAAATCCAAGTCATGACCAGGCCTTGCTACTGGCGACCGAGCCAGCCAGCAAACGGATCAGGATCATCGGCCATGGCGTCGGCGATCACGACCTAACCCATCCGATTCAGTGGCTGACCGGCTTGGACGAGACCAAGTGAACAGCGAATTTCCCATCGACCAGGCGCTCTTCGGCTATGCCGACGGTCACCGGCAGATCGCGGCATCCGTGCGGCTCCCGTCGCGAGACATGTATCATCTCGCGGCAGCCAGCGATCTCGCCGGCAGCGTATCGCTCGCGCCGGGCGAGAGCTACCTGACCGGTCTGCCGCTCGAAGAAACCGATCGATATGCACTGATCAGAACTTGGCCTGCGCCGGAAATGCCACGGCCGGGCTGTGTCTGGAGCCATGTTCTTCTCCTCGATCAGAAAGTGCTGACAACTTTTGGCAATTTCTCCGATCTTCTGATCGAGTTCAGGCCGCCTTCCGAGGTTGATCGTTCGTTTTATTCGACCGCACTGCTGCCGACCGCGAATAACCCGGCCTTATCGTCTCCTGACAGACGTGTCATTGCGGCAGTCATCGCCGGCTACTACAGCGGCTCACCCACGGTCGTTCCACCGGCAAGCGACACCGCATCTCTGGAAGCCGCCATTTTGTCAGTCTGGACCCAGCAATGGCCGAAACTCAGATCTCAATTTTCGTTCCGAACCGCTGTGGCTTCGGCTCGGCGTTCGAAAAGTAATTTCGATGTGCAAGTATCCGTGTCGAGCGTTCCGACCGACGGCGCAGAGGCCGATTGGGTGGTCGCTGCGACAAACGATGCAGCCAGCAGGCGGACAACCCCGTTGCGCCGTTTTTTGTGGCGATACGGTCGCGACATCGCGATGCCGCGATCCCGATACAGCCATTTGGTGGAATTCTTTATGATCGCGAATCGGCAGCAGGAAGAAATGCCGCTGGAGGTCGCCAAGGAAATTTTGGAGACACTGCCGGACGTGTCCGACGGTGAGATCTTGAAGAGAGATATGCTGGGGCTGGGGACAAGCTCGCTCTCGCTTTGCTCGCCGGTATCTTTTTCCAACATGCTGCAACTCATCCAGGACGATCGACTTCCCGCTTTCACGCCAGGCGACCTCCGCCGTCGCCTCGAAACGATCGCTCCGACAGATCTAGCCGCGGCTGCCAAATTTCTCGGTGATCGGCCGCAAGACGACCCTCGATGGTCGGAGCTACTGGACACGGTGGTCGATCGAGCGGACGCCGAGCTGATGCGGCAACACCTCCCTGCAGCGGTCGTCCTGCATATCCTTCTCGAGCGGGAAGATCTAATAGATCGGCAAACGCTGGCCGAGTTGCCAAGCCAGGACTTGCCGCGGCTAATACTTCGGCATGCTGATAACGAGGCCCGAAAACAGATCATCGAGGAGGCATTGCGACGCGACGTCGGCACGGACAACAAAGTCATACTTTCGCAAGAACCGGAACTCACCTTCCTCCTTGCGATCGCGGCGCAACGAGCGAACGATTTGCATGACTCATGGCGCGGCGCGATCCGCGATTGTGGCGCGGCAGTTCTCAATACCGACTTTTTGGATCGCTTGCGTTCGTTGGGGGATCTCTCCACGGCGATGTATCTATTGGGGACATGGGGCGGTTCTTCTGGTTTCAACCGCGATGCCAACGCTTGGGCGATGTTACTCCCCAGATTGGCTCACGATGCCTCCGATGCCGACACGCTGATCCTTTATGCGAACCTACTGGTTCTCGCGCTGGACCGGTCTCGAAAGGGAAATTGGGATTTAGTTGTCCAGACCCTCCCGTTTCTCAGGACCCATGCGTTACAGGGATGGCTGCCCCATCAGGCATACCAGACCCTTGACTACGAGCTCCCTCGCATCGGAAAGGATACCTGGGACCTCAACAAGAGGATGTTGATTGCACTGCACCGATTGCACGAGGCCGTTCCCGTTTCCAGAGACAGGCTCGAGGCGGCGGCGCTGTCGAAGGATGACATAGACATCGTTTACAGCGGAATTAAAGAGGTCCCAAAGCCTCAGAGCTTTTTCTGGTGGCTTGGAAGTTAGAGAGGCTTGGAGTTCTTTGCCTCGCCCAGCCAATTTCCATTCCCATGCATATCGGGGGCCTTATCATCACGATCGTCATCGCCAGCATGAGGGCGATCCTGATCGGGGCAAAGCCTGTCCATCGTCAGATAATCTGGGACATTTTCAGACGACTCTCGAAGAAGGGTTCCGGCTCATCAGCATTAGAGTTCAAACGGCTTGCAGGTGATGCTGCAAGCCGCTGTTCTTTATCGTTTCGCGCTTGATGCGCTGACGCAGAATGCCGCCGGTAGAAGAGATCGAAATTCATGCGGATGACCGATGCCTGCAATGCTATTTATCGCGGCAAGCGTCTGAACGCATCTTCGGCTGAATTAAGATATTGATTCCAGAAATTAATTCCTTCTCGTATCTTGGGCATAACCAGTTCGCCGTTTGCATCCCGCAATTTCGAAGCATCAAAATCGGTTACGATAGTAGGCGTCGGCCCTCCATACACAGCTCCGCCTTCAAACGCGGGATCATTCGACTTTAATCCCTTGAAATCTTTCAATATCTGGTCTCGTGTCGGCTTAATAAAGCCAGCATATATTGGCCGCTCCTCCCAAACCTTCCAATTTTCTTGACGCCAACGATCACGCTCTGGGCTACCGGCGCAATCGGCTGAGATAAAGGTATGGCCCACCGCTCGGAGTGAAACAATCAATGCGATATAGCGAGCCTGCACCGACAATGCGGGCTCCATGAAGACGCTCTTTCGTTCAAACGCATCGGCGAGTTCTCGAACAAAGCTTAGATGTTGAAGTGCGAGCAAGCTATCTCCGTATATCGGATAACGATTTTTATCATATATAACAACAATGTGAAAGCTTATTGTTGTACTTCGGAGCACGTTCACCACCGGATCTCGCAATGGCTGGATGAACGATGGGGGTCACGTTAGAGGCATTACCGACCCCGAAGCGCTTCGCCCTCATCTCCGAGTAATTGCTGCCGGGCGCTGCTTGAGAACGGGAAGATCTCTGGTTCGTTGTGGACGCGCGTGGCGCCAGCCCCGCGCAGCGGCGCGTGTCGATCCGGGCTTGGTTCGGTCCTGCGATGGTCAGCCGGGCTCGGACGGGAATAACGCGCCGGAGCTCGCCTTGAGGTATCGGCCCGTACTCGGCAGTATCATGAGTGCCATCCTCGTCGCGGCGTCCAGCTCGAGGACCTTGCCGTTCATGGCGGCGCGTTCTTTAAGCCGTCCTGGCGTCGGCGGTATCAGGTCGTCGAGGAGCTCCGCGACCAGCTCGTCGAGGTCCGTCAGCTTGATGCCATCAGGGAGGACGAAGCGCTCGATGTCATCGAGAAGATACCTGTTGTAGGCCTCGATCTCTAATGCCGACCTGCCACGGTCGGTCAATTTCAACACGCCGCCAGGCTCCACCATCCAGCGGACGCGCCGGATGAAAGCGACGTACTCCCTAATGCGCTCGTTTGTAATTTCGCGCGCGCCGTTCCTGTCCAGCACGAAGGCCGCCGACGCCCGAACCGCGCCGGCCAATTCCGATGCGGTAATTCCGTCCCCGATCAGCAGGAGCATCTCGCGCGCACGGCTGTAGACGCTGCGGCTCGAAGCGAACGGGTTGAACCTTTCGCCGACAACGGCGGGCGCGTCCCGGAGCACCCGCCCGCCCAGGTCTCCGAACGCGACGGGCTCCTGCGCGGCATCGCCGCCCACGTTTAGGCGCCGCCGTGTGTCTTGAAACAGCTTAGCGTAGGTGATGCCCCCGAGCTTGCGGTCAATTCTCTGGTCGTTCTTGCCGATCGGCGTCTCCAGGGCTCTCAAAAGCATGTCCGAAAAGTCGGCGTTGAACGCGTAGGCATCGCCTGCGGCGAACATCGCATAGGCACGGTCGCGAAGCCCGGTGAAAGTCTTGAGCGTCCGGCCGGCGTGGCAAGTGTCGAGGATGAAAATCAGCGGTCCCGGAAAGCTGTCCCTGACACCGGTCAAGAGAGTTGACAGCTTCACAGTACTGTCCGCCCCGTTCTCGTCGGTGCTAAGGATCAGCGCGACGTCATCGTCCCCAACGCTCGTGCTGTGGCCGACGAAGTAGAACAGCAGTTCCGTCTCTTCCGTGACCCGGACCGGATCCATAAACTGCGTAAGCAAACCCGTGCGCGTCGGGTTGTGCAGGGCCGTCGGCGCCACGCCCGGATCGGAGACGCTCCGCCAACCGTAGGTGCCGCGTTCGAAGAGCGCTGTCCACCGCCGCGTGATGCCGTTGATGCGCTGGGGCGAAGGCTTTGCGCGTCCCTTGGCCAGCCAGCTTCCGACGATGACCGCACGCCGGTCTACCATCACGACGCCCCGAGGTTCTCAAGGAAGGCCTGGATCGCCGCGGTCGTCGTCGGGAGGACAACGTCGTTGCCGAGCTTCTTGATTCTGACGCTGAGATGCGCTGGCGCATTGTCCGACTTATCATCCTCCGCGATGGCCGTCCCAGAGGCGTTCTTAGGTCGGATCGCCGCAACGATCTCGTTGAGCGCGAAGATGAGCGCGCTCGCGTACGCCTTTGCCATCGCTGGTTCCGTCGCAAGATGCACCAACCAGTGGATCAACGCCGGATCACCCTGTGCACCATCGGGCGGCCCCTGCTCCAGGGGCGGGCCCGCTGTCACACCCTCCCGCTTGGCCAGCTTGTCGATTTCCGCCTGAAGGTTGGCCGCAAGCGCCGAATAGTCGACACCGGCCCTTGCAGCGCCCCTCCGATCCAGTAACAACTCGATATCCATCAGATCCTCCTCATGCGAACGGTCTAATGACTCGTCCAACCGTACAGTCCCATCGGTCTCGCCGATGGTCTCCCAATCAGCATCGTCGAAGTCACCCATTTCAGACATCACACGGGAGCGGTCGAAGGTATGTGAATATGAATAGGTGTCGAGCATGACCGCCAATGCGCTCGCGCAAATCCTGTTTCCGCACCAAAGGCGTGGATCGTAGCTGTATGACCCCCAGAAACCGCAAACTTTCAGTCAACTGACCGGCTTTCAATGCAGTCGGGTGAACCAAGCGCAATTACGACCGCATCCAAACCTCCCTTTCGCTCAGGTGGTCAACTGATCACCCGGACGTGTGTATCTGCGAATGATACCGTCCGGCGTCTCGATAGATTTCGGCAAATCCAGATCGCGTATGAGCATTGAGGCGCATTGGTGACCGAGGTGGTGATACGCGTCAAACTGGTCGGGGCCGAAGAACTGATCAATGGTCGATTGGTGCGGGAATTCGGGATTGGCCGCGAGATAGCCGGACGTCACGAAATCGAGGCCTTCCACATTGGTCGCCTTCACATAGATGAGAACCGCATGTTTCCGCACTCCGTGATCGTCAGGACTGTAGAGCAGCTTCCCCACGATGAACGGCGAACGCGCATAGCTCGCTTCCGACGGGTAACCGTAGCGTGTTTTCATCACCAGACGATCAGGTCCGAGAGGATCCCGATAAAGCTCCAATGTTGCACCGAAGTCCTCCTCGATCCGGCGCGTGGCCGAGACGAGCGATCGCAGGCTGATCTTGGGGTCGGCCTCGCCATCCACTATGACGATGACATCCAACCGGCGCCGGACGAGTTCGTAAAGGGCGAGGTTCTCGAAATGACCGCCGTCGGTCAACTCGAGGAAGGGGCTCGTTCGCTTATGAGCCATCCCGAGAATGCCCGCCGCCAAGCCGGGATTGAAAAACGTCGGTATCTTCAAGAAGGTTCGATTGCCTCGCGGGGCGGGCGTGTTGGGGTTACCGACCCATAGGCCGAGCCTGATATTCAAAAGGGACATCGCCGTGGAAACGATCCGGTTCATCGTCAGCCCGGTGCCGATGTACCCCGCACTCGCACTGACTGCCGCACCGGAAGCCGCGACGGAGGATGCAAGCGTCATCGTGCCGTTCGTGGCGATGTAGTCGTCCGTCGATTGCCATTCCGTAGCTTTGCTCCCGATGAAAAGCGGGGATAGGATAAAGTTGTCCCCGCCCCGCGCGGACACCTTCCTATCCTTGTCATTGACAAGGATCACGTTGGTGTTGATCAACGGATAAGGATACGATCCCGACGTCAGTTTAGCGATTGAGAGACTGTCTGCCGCCTGGGAAAACCCGGACCGCACGGAGTCGACAGCTTCCTTTGTCGGCATGAACGCTTCCATCAGTCTGTCGCGATAAAAGCGATGGAGCCCGACCAAGTTGATATTCGACAAGAAGCCGAGGCATGCCGAAATCAGAACCGACACGATAATCGGGACCTGGACCAAGGCTACTTCATCTGAATCTGACAAAAGCCTCGGATAAAAGAATATGACGGAGAGCGCGTAGGACACAACGACCGTCATGTATATGTAGAGGAACGAGCCAACCGTCGCAGCGATTTGCGCGGCGAGACTCGGAACCGCATTCTTCAAAAACACATAGTAGCCGTAAAGCGACGACAGCACGCCTCCCAAGAGGCCCGCCAACCCCAGGAATCCCGTTGCCGTGGCCGTGGCAGTGCCTGACGTGGCGTTGTGCATCTTATCGACCAGGTAGCTCGGAACGATAGGCACCGTCGCAAATGCCAAGAGAACGAGAAAAGGCAAGAATGCCCCACCCATTGCTCGCTCCAGCGTCCTACGCGCCCAGTACGCGGTGACGACTCCGGGCGGCGACCATGCGATCAGCGCGAGAACGAAGACGGCGACGACGACGTTTACCATCATCGCGATTAAGATCGCGATGATGGTTCCGTTGAAAAAGTCGTAAATGCCATAGAGCCCGGCAATGACGATGCCTGACGCAATGATGCTCCCTACCAGGAGTCGAATGAGGAAGCGTACGGGAATGTTGTTTTCGGGGGTGCGGCTAAAACCGGCGAAAATGACGGCTAGGACCGCAAAGGCGACCGCCACCGCGTAAAGCGCGTAGAGCAACAACGCGAAAACCGCAGGATATTTCAACGCACAATCATGCCTCTCCAAAGTGCATGACCATCTCGGACTTGCCAACCAATCGGGCAGCGGCAAACCCAGTTTCACGATACCTGGCCACACGTCGACCGTGATGGCCAGCTCGCTGATCAAAAGGAAGGCAAACACGAGGAGCGGTATCCAGGTCAGCAAGCTGACGACGATCGTTCGAACCAGAACGCCGAGCATCGACCATGCGTTCAAGCCGTCGCCAGGCGTGAGATATGCAGCGTGCGAGCGAAGAAACTCGAGATTCCGCTTCCCAAGGCCCGCCACCCTCAGGCGGCTTGCCTTCTCTTCGGTCGTCTCGCGCTCAGACAGATTTTCGGATTGACTATCGTCGAGGGCAGAGCCGTAAGGAAAATCATGTCTACCTGTGCCGAAACCAGTTTCCATCCCTCCAGAAACAGCGATCCCGCGCCACCACCACTGCAACGACGCGGCGATATATCCCCCGCCTGATACGCTGGACATATAATCAAAGCGCTTCAGCAGACCCTGGCTGGCAAAGCCCTGGAGGACACCGAGCGCGAACGACGCCGATCGGATGCCACCACCAGAGAGCCCAATCCCACACCACGGCATGCTTTCGCTGCCAGCACCAAGGCGACCGGGCCTGCCAACTTCGATATGCTTCCTCTCGGCCGCAATGACATCGTGTTCACCGAAGACATGCGGTTTTTGGAGACCCGGCATTATCACGATTCCGATGCTGTCAGTGCTGCCTTCGCCAAAAAGGGCAGCGTCACCGATCCGGGGACAACTGCCAGACCTGCTCACCGGCACGGCTGAACCGCAATCCCTGCGAAGAGCCGGCCTCAAGGTCGTTCACCCTCACAAAACTCCCCGGACCTGTGACGGACAGGGTGAAGCGAATGCAAACCGGCTGATCGTCATCGGACTTGTAATGCCGCATATCCACCCTCTGACTTGCCAGACCTCGTGTCTGGGCATAGGCGGCTGTCGGCATGAACCATTGGGCGAACTGGCTGCGCGTCCCATTTGCAACGACATCGGGGTCGAAGGAGAACTGACTGACATTGCTGCGCTTGTCCCACGGCACGATGGAATCGAAAGCGTCGTCGTTCGTACGTCGGCAATGAGAGCCTCTCGCGCGATACGTGACGTGGTAGGATTGAAGCGTCTGCTTCTCCGGAACCCGCAGGCCCAGTTCGTGGTAGTCATCGTAAGATCGCGCGGAGATCGGTGTCTCCTTGAACGCTTGCGCGGGCGCGCAGGAATCGCCCCCAGGGGTGCGCGCCAGACTGACAGTGGGGCTCGCCATCTCGGCCCGCGTAGCTGGCAACCGGGCCGTCTTTATCAACACGACTCCGGACCGCGGAACAGCAGAACGATCCCAGATGACATAGGCGAAGTCGACTGCCTTCCCCCTCAGATCCGATACGGAGCCCTCCTCGAGTGAGGTCCACGCCGCCGTGCCGGACGTGCGGTAGAACAATTCGCGGTCGCCAACATCCCGCCCTGGCTCAAGAGCGGCCCGGACCGCGCGGCAGTCGTCGGCCCTTGCCATGCCGGTCGACGATATCAGAACCGCCAATACCTTAAGGACGCAAGCGGTACTTGATTTTCGTGCCTTCATCACAACCCCCGCATCGGAAAAATGACTCGATCAAGTCCAACGAAAATCGCTCACCCTGTCCCAGTTGGCCCCTCGTCGCTCACAAGTCGGGGCAAGCCCGAAACAGCCCGCTCAAGTCGCCTACACCCGGATGCCGCTGTGCCGCGCGGCAAATCGGGCAATTGCGTCGAAATCTCTCCCGACCTGCGTGAAAGCAGCGTGATTCCCGAAGGTGATATCCAGGCCCGATAGGTTCGCCATCGAAGGGCTCGGATTAAGCTTCGGTTGTCTGCGCAGGACGGTGCAGGACAGGCTCGGTCGCCTAATGCAATTCGGGACCTCGACCGAGCGCATAGGCAACGAGGTCCTTCAGCGCGAAACCTGGCCCGCTCACGGGGACGAATTGAGGGTCCAACGACACCATCGAGGCATTGTCACCGAACAGCATGCCCAAAAAGACCTCCGCCACGATGCGGCCGCCGACCGGCCCGAGCTGCGGCGTTGAAATCGCGGCCGGCGCGCCTGAGGCCACCGGTTTCATCGCGATCTTATGATGCGCGGCCTCGGCCAAAATATAGGTCCAGAGCGGACATTTTCCGACGAACGCTCCATTTGCGATCGTCGCAATCGGCGTCAGTTTCTCACCATCGGCAGGTTTGTCCACCGCCTTTCCGATCAGGAGCTTCTCGTCTTTAAGCGGCGTCAGGTGCATGGCCCTCGCTACCGCTTGCCCGGTGGGCAGACCCAACCGCCAGCCGCGCAGGAGATTGCGGAGGGCCAGCGACGGGGGCGGGTCGCCGGCGACCGTCGGGGGAAGCCCGGAAAGCGGGTTCACCAGCGATGCGTCGATCCGGTAGGCGAATTGCAACCGCTTCTGATCGACATCCTTATCTCCCGCCCCACCGTACGGCCGCTCTTCGATATTGATGAAACGCGCCCAATCGATCGCACGGCCGGGTGCCATGGTCTGGAAGCCGGTCAGGCCCACCGGGAAGCCTTGGGCAGGAACCGGGAAGATCGGCAGGAGCATGTCGACGGCAGCGTTCAGCCGATAGCCGGGCCTGATCATGGAATGCCCGAGGCGATAGGCCGCCACGGCAAATTCCACCGGCATGAACGGCTTATCCCTCCAATGGAAGAACTTCAGCCTCGACCGATCGTAGTGGCCGTTGTGCTTCAGGTCGGCCAGCACGGGGGCGCTGATGATCTTCGGCAGAAAATCGTTGATGACGACGTATTGGTAGTGGAATCTGACAAGTCGCTGCACCTGTTCGAAGCCGAGCCCCGGATTGTCATCGACCATGCGGTTGTGAAAGCGGTGGAAAAGCCCCTGGAGCTGCGAGACGATGCTGTTCTCGTCGTTCCTAGGATCGCCGATCAGCGCCCGCCCTCGGAAACGGGGCAGGTCATGCGCGTCGGCAAGGCCCGCGCCGGTCAGGACATCGCCGAGCTGGAATTTCATGCCGTCGTACATGTAGGGCTGGTCGCCGGGCCCGCGTCCGTAGACGTTGTCGAGGTCCAGCGCCGGAGTGCGGAAGTCGACCAAGCCGTCGGGGTCCTGCGACTTGGTCAGCAGGCTCACCGGGTCGAACGTGATGTCGTGATCCACGAACTGACCGAAATACGTGTAAAGCGCCGGTATGCCGCTTTCCTCCGCATCGGGACCGTCCGTCGGCGGATCGAAACCCGCCTCCATCCGCAGCGCCAGCGCCTCGAGATTTTCCTCGTTCGCGGCTTCAGTTCGCCCGAACTCCCCGGGTGGCAGGTTTCGGAACATGCGCCCGAACCGCCCTTGTGAAAGCCTTGAGCGCGTCGCATTCAAACCGCGGGGTGGTGCACTGTGGTGGCTGGCCATATCCGATCTCCCGATTTCGAGCCTGGATGATGATCCGCGCCTGGCGTCAAAGCAGCGTGAAAGCCGGCAAATCGATGAATTATTCCCTTCCGCTCCATTGGGGCAGGGACACGGCATCCTCCAGCGACCTCCCTCGGACTTCGGATAAGGCTCCACCGTCTTCGCGAGTATCACCGCTCTTCCGGCATTCACCGTCTCCGGTTGCGCCAGTCGATTACCGCAGTCCGTCGATGGAGCGGTCCGATCTCATCGGCGACTGTCCAGCATGGGGACCTCCGTGCAATGCTGATGTCGAAGAGGCTCGGAATTAAGAATGTCGATCTCAGATACCCGCGACGACTTGGATCACGATGCCGTCCGTATCGAGGCACTTCCCTGGGATATCGCCCTCGACATCCTGACAAAATCGGGGTCCGGACCTCTCCAGACCGCGGCTCCGGCATTGCGAGCTCGTTTCCGCCGCGGCTTTCGTCTGATCTCGCCCTTCGCTCCCGGGCTCTTCTGCCTCGGTGGCGAGTTGGGCCTTGCCGGGGCAGAGCGAGATGCCAACGGCGCTGAGACGCTGAGCGTCACCGGCAACGGCAGGACGATGTCGGAGGCCGTGCCGGGCCTGTTCGGAGAAGCGGCTGACCTCCTCTCCCAGTTCGAGCAGCCCGGCGACATCGTCGGCAACCCCGCCCCGTTGAGCGGGTGGATAGCCGCCTGGGCCGGGCTCCACCACCTCGCCGAAGCGACCCTCGATGGCTATCCCGCCATTCGCGTGCCGGCCAGAGACAAGGTGATCATCCCGGCCGACGTCGCGCTCAGGCGATCACCGGAGCGCCGCCTGACGACACTCCCCTTCGCCCTCTCGAGCGGATGTGCCGCCGGCCCGACGCGCGGGGACGCCGAGCTCCGAGCCATCCTCGAACTCATCGAGCGCGATGCCGCGGCCCTCTGGTGGTATGGCGGCCTCCCCGCCCGCCCAGTCGATCCCTGCGGCGAAATCGGACAAGCCGGCAGCCTGTGCCTAAAGGGGTTCCGCAAGGACGTCACCAGTCGGGACACACGCCTGTTCGACATCACGACGGACCTCGGAATCCCCGTTTTCGCAGCGGTATCGTCCAACGGAACCGAGAGTCCGCGTCTCGGGCACGACATGGCGTTCGGCTTCGCGGCCAGGCTGGACGCCGCGGCCGCGATGGAGGCCGCCATCTCGGAGCTCTGCCAGATGGAACTGGCCATCCCGATTGCGCGTCAAAAGCTGACCGAGCGCGGTGAAAAAGCGCTGAACGACGCCGACCGCAGGCATCTCCACCGGGCCGCGTTCCGACTGCAAGATTGCCCTTGGCTCCAGAGAGGAAGAAACGACGACGCGATCAAATCCGAACCGCCGCCGGTCCCGTCGTCGACCGGGCTCGCGCGGCATCTCGCGACGAACGGGATCGAGTGCCTCATCGCCGAGCTGACGCGATCCTCGTTTCGCGTCCCGGTCGTCCGCGCGATCGCCCCGGCCCTGCAACCGTTCACCGATGAGATCGTGACGTCCCGTCTTCGGCAATCGCTTTCCGCGGGCAACCTAACCGTGCCGCGGCGGCGCGGCTTTACCCCGATGTAGCGCGCTCATCCGATCCCTGCGCCGACGATCCTGTCCCCTTCCCACGGAACCCGCTGCGCATCGGCTTGCCACGTGAAGGCTTGCCCGGGCGCAATCTCGGACCTTCCCGCGAAACATCTCGTCGCGAACAGCCGACGCGCCTCCCCGGGGCCCATCCGGCCGCGGGCCGAGAGACGCCAGGGAGTGTCCCCGACGTCCAGATAGACGTAGCCGTCGAGAGGCAGGAAGCTACCCGCGGTGGCCAACGAAGCGGGAAGTTCCCGCGTCAACGAGAATTCGGACGGCCGTTCGGTCCGAGAGGCCGACCTTATGGCCAACAACGTCCGGGCCGAGGCAATGCCGATCGGCGCTTTTCGGGGCCACCCCGTCCGGCTGTCGAAACTCGTGTTGGACAGGGCGATGGTCAGGAACTGGGACTCGTCCCCCCAGAGGGAGACGATCAGCCAGCGTGACATCGAGCGGACCGTCTGCACCGGTTGCGCATCATCCCGAAACGACACGACCCCGGCCATCGCCACGACGAATCCTCCTGTGACCATTTTCCCATCCTTCTCAAGCCGGTCCAGCCCCCCGGCGAGCAGGCTAGCGGTCCCGCTGTGAAACCATCGTGAGGAGGGGCCCGTCGGACACTCGGTCCGATCAAACCGGGAAAGCTCCGTTCGAAGCGCAATGTTGCTTTGTCTGTCCGCGGGAAAGACGCTAGACCGGGATGAACCGGGGGCGGCTGTTGCGTGATTGAACTCTTGGAAGAAAATCGGCTGAAAGCCGCAAAGATGGTCGGCAGCGCCGCGGCATCGTCGGCGCGGGTGACTCTTTCCGTCATCGGAAACATCGAAGTCTCCGTCGACACCGTCGCCGTCCCGATCGCCAGCCAGAAGGGCAGGGCGCTCATCGCCTATCTCGCCCTCTCCAACCAGTTGCAGGAGACCAGGGAGCGCCTCGTCGGGATATTCTGGAGCGAGTCGGACGAGAGCAAGGCCAGGGCGTCTCTCCGGCAGACGCTGCGGGACATCCGGCAAGCGTTTCGCGCCGTCAACTTCGACGGCTTCGAAACCAATCGCCTGATGGTCTCGTTCTCGCCGGGCAGCGTCAGCACCGACCTCGGCCAGGTCCTGGATGCACTCCGGACCAAGCGGCAGGCCCACCAGCTCCTGCTGAACACGCCGGCGCTGTCAGAACTCATCCTCGCCGGCCTCGAGGATCTCGACGCGTCATTCCGATATTGGCTGCTGACCAAGCGGCAGGGCTACCACGAGCAGCTGCTGCGTGCGCTGGAGCAGGTGCTCGCGGATCCCACGACCGGCCCCGCCGGAAAGCTCTCGATCGCCGCGGGCATCCTGAACCTCGACCCGACCCACGAGGATGCCTGCCGGCTGGTGATGGAAGGCCGCGCATCGGCGGGGGACATCGCCGGGGCCCTCCGCGTCTACAATCGCCTCTGGGAACTGCTCGACCGGGAATACGACATGGAGCCGACGGCCGCGACCCAGTCGCTGGTCGCCAAGATCAAAAGCGGAGGCTTCGACGGGGGCGATCCTATAACCATAGCACCCACCGCTCAGGCCACTCCGAAACTCACGGCGATGGCGACCGACATCGTCATGCGGCCCGATTCGCCCGCCAGAATCCGGCTGGTCGTCGATCGCTTCGGCCTAAACGGGGTCATCGACGGGCAGGCGCATCTGGTGCACGGATTCCGTCATCACCTGATCGCCTCGCTGGTCAGGTTCCGGGAATGGTCCGTCATCGACGGCATCGCAACGGGCAGCGCCGATGCCGAGGCACCGCCCGGACCGTCCTACGTCGTCGAAGCGACAGGTTATGCCGTTCGCGACATCATCAGCCTCGTCCTGACTCTGAAAGAGCGTTCGGAAAACGTCTACCACTGGAGCGAGCGCTTCGATCTCAGTTTGGAAACCTGGTTCGAAGCCCAGCAATCGATCGTGAAGAGGGTGGCCGTCGCCTTGCGCGTGAGCCTGTCCGCCCAGCGCCTCGCGCAGTTGTCGAGACGCCCGGACATCTCGCTCGACGTCTACGACAGATGGCTGCGCGGACAGGCCCTGATCAGCACCTTCACACCCGCCAACTGGAGCCGCGGCGCGCAGTTGTTTCGCGAGACCGTGCGCGACGCGCCTTATTTCTCGTCGGGCTACAGCAGCCTCGTGCAAACGAACAACATCTCGCACATCGTCCACCCCGGAGTCTTCCGAGACCAGGAGAAAGCCGAGGAGACGATCGAACTCGCGCAGATGGCGGTGCAACTCGACCCGCTCGATTCAAGGGCCCATCTTGCCTTGAGCTGGTCTTACGTCATGGCCAGGCGATACGTCCAAGGCGAACTCCAGGTCGACGTCGCGCTCTCCATCAACGACCACGATCCATGGACGACGATTTCCGCGGCCCAGATCCTGGCGTTCTGCGGCAAGCACGAGCGTGCCGTCGCGCTCGCCGACCAGGCGCTCATGCTGGCCCCGGCGCCAACGACGACCCATTGGGCTTACGAGGCGACGCTTCGATTCCTCACCGGGGAGTACGCCCGCAGCGTCGAGAGCGCGGAGCGCGCCGGCGGGACGATCATCACGTCACGCGCCTGGAAGACGGCCGCGCTGAGCCATCTCGGCGAGACAACGCTCGCCCGATCGACCGGACAAGCGCTGATGGAACTCGTGCGAGGACGATGGTCGGGCAGATCATCGCCGACCGACGACACCGTCACGCGATGGATCCTGTCGTTGTTTCCCATCAAACGACGCGAAGATTGGGAGCGTTTCCGCGACGGTCTCGGCCTCGCGGGCCTGCCGGTCAACGACGCGGCCCACGAGGTCTGGTGAGATTACATGCAGTTGCCGATGGTGTAGTCGCCGATCCGTTCGGCCTGGAACTCCAGCCGTTTGTCGTCGGCGACTTTCTCAGGGGCCCCGCCAAAGGCATCCCGGCTGTAGAACTTGGGCAGGGCGTAGACCTCGCCCGATTGGATTTCCTTCTCGGCAGCCTCGATCATGCTGGCGGTCGGAAGGCGGATCAGCAGCGTCTCAACATTGGACTGCACGAACTGGACCGCCTTGATCGTGTGGGGCAGGTGCTCGCCGACCTTGTGCTCCCGGCACTGCTCCTTGAACTCGGCAAGGCTCTGGGGGAGCGGTATCTTCCCCAAGGACCACGCTTTCACGAGTTTCCCCCAATTTGTCAATCGGCTCACAAAGTTGACCCCTGATCGGCGTCGAATGTTGACCCCTTTGTGAGGCGCAGATGAGAGCGAT
>JAIEPP010000250.1 GCA_019748335.1 Xanthobacteraceae bacterium | reverse complement strand
CATCCGGCTTTTGGGCAACCGTCATCAAGGGACGTCCTGTTCTCTCATTCCTGAGGGGCAGGAGTTACCCCTTCGGCCGCTTGTCGTAAACCCGTTTCGCCTTGCCGAGCGAACGTTCCAGCGTATCCGGGGCCACCACCTTGATCGAGGTCGAGATGCCGACAGTGTTCTTGATGTAGACCGCGACCTTTTCGGCATGGGCATGCAGCCCGCTGCCGTCCCAGTGTTCGTGGCGAGCCTCGGCGAGTACCGTCATCTCGTCCATCCGACCCTCGCGCGTCAGTTCGATGATGAAATGGCCGCCGCACCAGTCGGTGGCGAGCAGCGCTTCCTCGATCTGGGTCGGGAACACGTTGACCCCGCGCAGGATGATCATGTCGTCCGAACGGCCCGTGACCTTTTCCATCCGTCGCATGCCCGGCCGCGCCGTGCCCGGCAACAGCCGGGTCAGGTCGCGGGTGCGGTAGCGGACGATCGGAAAACCTTCCTTGGTCAGCGAGGTGAACACCAGTTCGCCCTTCTCGCCGTCGGGCAGCACCTTGCCGGTCTCGGAGTCGATCACTTCCGGATAGAAGTGATCCTCCCAGATATGCAGCCCGTCCTTGGTCTCCACGCATTCCTGCGCGACGCCGGGGCCGATCACTTCGGAGAGGCCGTAAATATCGGTCGCGTCCATGTCGAAGGCGTGTTCGATCTCGGCGCGCATCGCGTTGGTCCAGGGCTCGGCACCGAAAATGCCGAACTTCAACGACGATTTGCGCGGGTCGAGCCGCTGTCGCTTGAACTCGTCGAGAATCGCCAGCATGTAGCTCGGCGTCACCGTGATGATGTCGGGCTTGAAATCGTTGATCAGTTGCACCTGGCGCTCGGTCATGCCGCCGGAAACCGGCACCACGGTACAGCCGAGTTTCTCGGCGCCGTAGTGCGCGCCGAGCCCGCCGGTGAACAGGCCGTAGCCATAGGCGTTGTGCATCAGCATGCCGGTGCGGCCGCCGGCGGCGCGGATCGAGCGCGCCATCACGTCCGCCCAGATGTCGATATCGCCCTTGGTATAGCCGACCACGATCGGCTTGCCTGTCGTGCCCGAGGACGCGTGAATCCGCACCAGCTTTTCGCGCGGCACCGCGAACATGTTGAACGGGTAGTTGTCGCGCAGGTCGGTTTTGGCTGTGAACGGGAATTTGGCGAGGTCGGAAAGCTGCCGAAAGTCGTAGGGATGCACCCCGGCCGCATCGAATGCCTTTTTGTAGTGGCCGACATTTTCATAGGCGTGCTGCAGCGACCAGGCGAGGCGTTTGGTCTGCAACGCCATGATCTCGTCGCGCGAGGCGCGTTCGGCCTGGTCCATTTCGGGCAGATACCCGGCGGTCTTGGAGAGGGTGTTCGTCACGGCCATCACGCGTCTCCCTATGATCTGGTCTCGGTATCCGCTGATGGCAGCCATGTGCCGGCGATGGTGCGCGAATGGCCGCGGAACTCGGCGATCACGACGTCACCGGCCGTGACCCTGATATCGTAGATCCCGGAGCGGCCGCTGCGCGAAATCTCCCGCGCGGTCGCCACCAGCTCGTCGCCGAGTTTGCCCGGACGAATGAAGGTGATGTCGCACTGCGCCGCGACGGCACGCTGGTTGTGGGAGTTGCAGGCAAAGGCAAAGGTCGAATCGGCCAGCAGGAAGATGAAGCCGCCATGGGCAATGCGCTGGCCGTTGACCATGTGCGGCTGCACGGTCATCGTCATGGTCGCCTGCCCCGGCCTGATCTCGACAATCTTCATGCCGAGGCCCTTGCTGGCGTCGTCTTCCTTCCACATCGCGTCCGCACAGGCGCGCGCGAGGTCATCGGGCGAAAGCGCGACGTTCATAGCGGTGTTCCCGCCCGGCGAAGGGAATTCACGACGTTTCTCTCCTTAAGTGCACGGGCTTGTTGATCAAGCCTCATGGGTCGTCTTTCAGTCTGGGGGCGAAGCACCGGAGGTGTCAACGATCCCGGAAACCCTAAACGTGGTCGTAATCCACCACGACCTTGTCCGACACCGGCCGCGCCTGGCAGGTCAGGATAAACCCGGCCTTCAGTTCCCACGGCTCCAGCGAATAATTCACTTCCATATGCGCTTCACCCTCGACCAGCTTGGCGCGGCAGGTCGAGCACATGCCGCCCTTGCAGGCAAACGGCAGGTCCATGCCGGCGCGCAGGGCCGCATCGAGAATGGATTCATCCTCGGCGACCGGCACCTCGCGGCGTTTGCCGTCGATGGTCAGCGAAGCCATCGCCCTGGGCGGCGCCGACGCCTCGACCACCTTCTTCGCGCGCGGCTTGCCACCGAACTCCGAGACGAAGCGCTCGACGTGAATGCGTTCATCGGCAATGCCAATCTCACGGCAGGTCGCCTCGATATCCTCGCTCATCCCCGCCGGCCCGCAGATAAAGACGTGATCGACGCTGGCGGCCGGCACCAGCGAGCGTAGCAGCACCCGCACCTTCTCGCCGTCAAGCCGGCCGTGCAGGATCGGAATGTCCTGCTCTTCGCCGGAAATGACGTGGAACACCGAGAGCCGTTGCAGAAAACGGTCTTTCAGTTCTTCCAGCGCCTCGCGGAACAGCATGCCGCCGGTGGAGCGATTGCCGTAAAACAGGAAGAAGCGGCTGTTCGGTTCGCGCGCCAGCACGCCCCTGGCGATCGACAGAACCGGCGTGATGCCGCTTCCCGCGGCAAAGCCGACATAGATCCGCGCCTGATCCGGCGCATGGACGACGCCGAAGCGGCCGGTCGGCGTCATCACGTCGAGCTGGTCGCCGGATTTCAGTTCATCCGCGGCCCAATTCGAGAATGCGCCGCCATCGACCTTCTTCACGGCGATGCGCAGTTCGCCGTCATCGGGCCCCGAACAGATCGAATAGGAACGGCGCACTTCCTCGCCATCCATCGTCGTGCGCAAGGTGAGGTACTGACCCGGCGTGAAGCTGTAATCGTCAGCCAGTTCCTGGGGAATCGCAAACGTCATCGATACCGCGTCGCTGGCTTCACGGCGGAGGTCGTTGACGGCGAGACGGTGAAAGCGGGGTGCGAGCGACATGGTCAGTGACACTTGAAATAATCGAAGGGCTCACGGCAGCTCTTGCAGCGCCACAGCGCCTTGCAGGAGGTCGAGCCGAATTCGGACAGCACTTCGGTGTTATCAGAGCCGCATTGTGGGCAGGCCACCTGCTGATCGCCGAACAGCGCGCGGCGCGAACTCGAAGCCTGCGGCGGCGCGATGCCGTATTTCCGAAGCTTGTTGCGGCCGTCTTCGCTCATCCAGTCCGTGGTCCAGGCCGGCGACAATATCGTGCGAACCGTCGGCCGCGCGAAGCCGGCGCGCTCCAGTGCCAGCTCGATCTCCAGAATGATCATGTTCATGGCAGGACAGCCGGAATAGGTCGGCGTGATCGCAACCTCGATGCGGCCGTCATGGACCTGAACGTCGCGCAGCACGCCGAGATCGGCGATGGTCAGCACGGGGATTTCGGGATCGACGACCGTTGCCGCCGCGTCCCAGGCGCGCTGGCGCAGGTCGCTATCGCTGAGAACGGCTACCATGCCGCCCCCGGAAAGGTCCGCTGCAGCGATTGCAATTCGCTGAGGAGATGGCCGAGATACTCGCTATGGCTGCCGCTGCGGCCGCCCTGCTGCATCCAGTCGTTTTTCGGCAAGGTCAACGTCGCCTCGCGCACGACGTCGGACACCGTCTTGAGCCATTGGTCATGCAGCGTCGCGGCATCGATCGCGATCCCGGCGTCGATCAGGCCGCGCTCGCCGTCGTCGACGGCGAACATCTCGCCGGTAAAAGCCCAGAGATCGTCGATCGCGGTTTGCGCGCGGCGGTGGCTTTCCTCGGTGCCGTCGCCGAGGCGAACGATCCATTCGGAGGAATGCCGGACGTGATAGGCGCTTTCCTTTTCCGATTTCGCCGCGATCGCGGCCAACGTCGGATCATCGGATTTCATCATCGCGCGCCAGTAGAGGTCGGCGAACACAGAATAGAAAACTTGCCGCACCATGGTGCGCGCGAAATCACCGTTCGGTTGTTCCAGCAAGAGCAGATTGCGGTACTGCCTGACATCTCGCAGATAGGCGAACTTGTCCTCGTCGTGGCCCTTGTTCTCGACCCTGGCCGCGTACGAATAAAGTTCGCGGGCCTGGCCGAGCAGATCGAGCGCGATGTTGGCCAGCGCCATGTCCTCTTCCAGCATCGGCGCATGGCCGCACCATTCCGACAGCCGGTGTCCGAGGATCAGCGCATCGTCGGCACGGCGTAGCGTGTACAGCACCAGCGGGGTTTCGGAGACGGTGATCGAGGCGGTTGCCATATCGCTATCCACTTGTTCATGCCTCATCCTGAGGAGCGCGCTCTTGCGCGCGTCTCGAAGGATGGGCTGCGGGCCTCATGGTTCGCGACGGCGCTACGCGCCTCCTCACCATGAGGGACTGATTCACATATGCCCGACTTCGTCAGGCACGTCGTAAAACGTCGGGTGCCGATAGATCTTGGATTCCGCCGGCTCGAACATCATCCCCTTCTCCGACGGATCGGATGCCGTGATGGCGTTCGACGGCACCACCCAGATCGAGAGGCCCTCGCCGCGGCGGGTGTAGATGTCGCGGGCCGCCTGCAGCGCCAGCGTGGCGTCTGACGCGTGCAGCGAGCCGACATGCTTGTGCGCCAGCCCGTTGCGGCTGCGGATGAAGACTTCCCAGAGCGGGGTATTCGGCGTCGCCATGCTGATCTCCCTTGCTCCCTACTCGGCGGCTTGCAGCGCCGACCGCTGCCTGCGCTTCTCGGCATAGGCCAATGCGGCGTCGCGGACCCAGGCGCCGTCCTCGTGCGCCTTGCGCCGCGCCGCCAGCCGGTCGCGGTTGCACGGCCCATTGCCGGCCAGCACCGCGTTGAACTCGCTCCAGTCGATCGCGCTGTATTCCCAATTGCCGTTGGCGTTCTGCTTCATGCCGGGATCGGGAATCGTCAGCCCCAAAAACTGCGCCTGCGGCACCGTGGCATCGACGAATTTCTGGCGCAGTTCGTCGTTGGAGAAACGTTTGATCTTCCATCTGGTCGAAGCGTCGCTGTGCTGGCTCGCCTTGTCGGGCGGACCGAACATCATCAGCACCGGCCACCACCAGCGATCGAGCGCGTTCTGCGCCATCGCCTTCTGGTCTTCGCTGCCACGGCACAGTGTCACCATGATCTCGAAACCCTGGCGCTGGTGAAAGGATTCCTCCTTGCAGACGCGGATCATCGCGCGCGCATAGGGACCATAGGAACAACGGCACAGCGGGATCTGGTTCATGATCGCAGCACCATCGACCAGCCAGCCGATCGCGCCGATGTCGGCCCAGGTCAGCGTCGGATAATTGAAGATCGAGGAATATTTTGCCCTGCCCGCCAGCATCAGGTCGACCAGCTCCTCGCGCGAGGCGCCGAGCGTCTCGGCGGCGGCGTAGAGATAGAGCCCGTGGCCGCATTCGTCCTGCACCTTGGCGAGCAGTGCTGCCTTGCGGCGCAGCGACGGCGCGCGGGTGATCCAGTTGCCTTCGGGAAGCATGCCGACGATTTCGGAATGGGCGTGCTGGGAAATCTGCCGCGTCAGCGTCTTGCGGTAGGCCGCCGGCATCCAGTCATTGGGTTCGATGCGCTCGTCGGCGTCGATGCGGGCCTGAAACTGCGCAGCACGGGTGGCATCCTCGACGTGACTGATGTCAGCATCCGCCGTGTTGAGCGCCTGCGTGTACATGGCCGACCTCCCGGGTCTTTGTTGGGAGAAATATATAACATAAAATTAAATATGCAATATATTTCTGTAACATATTGAGGCCGGTCCAGCGCGTGTACTCTTGGATCCGATCAAACCAAGCAGACAGTCTGTCGGCTCCAACTTCAAAAGCGGACATGGCCCGTCCACCCTGTCATGCCCGAAAGAAGCGGAAAGCCAATAGCTGCCTCCGAAGGTCAGTGTCGGCGAGATGACGTCGTGCTGGGTGGCGCAGGCGAAATCGCGAATGTCAGCCAAGCGTTCCAGCCTTCCGGCCTGTTCTTTGAATCGAATTCATAATAGGCCTTCGCGTTAAGGTAGCCGTGCAAATCTCCAACAGGAAACAGGAAGCCGATCTGAGGCCCAACCGCGAGAACACGTGATTTCATGTCGCCCAAGATAGGCGCGGCCCCACTGTCGGAAGTCAGTTGCTGGTAAACGTAGCCGACGGCACCAATGTGGATCTGCTTGGAGATGAACTGGGACGCGCCCCAGTCCAGATGCCAGTCAATGCCGCTCTGATAGTCTGTCGATGGATTTCTGAAATTGTAAGTCAGACCGGTCACGACCGAGAATTCACGGCCCGACTTCAAGTCTGCATATGTGTAGCCGCCGCCACCGTCTATCGCGCCATGTCCAATTCCAAAGTTAGCCAGCCTAGTTGGGTCATAAGTGCCGGTCGGAATATCGCCAGTCATATATGTCATGAAGTTGTGGACGTCTTGATGCCACTTGATGGTCGCCATGGGATAAAGATCGCCGAAACCGCTCCGGGAATCGCTCAAGCCTCCTAGCCGCGTGCCGAACGGAGTTGTCAGCGTTCCATTGATCGAAACCTCACTGTTGTAGCCGCCGGGAACGGACATTCCGAGCGCAAACTGTCCACCTAGCACCGGCGTCGCAAAGACGTAGGTGGCGTTTACGAGTTGAAGATCTGCCCCGCCACTGCCGTTGACATTCAAGTTCAGATTTGCGGTTCGGCTCAAGCCACCAATACCGACCTCGTGTGCCGCATATACTGCACCCGAGCCAGCCAGTGACGTGTGATAATAGATGGTAGCAGCCGACCAGCCCGGCACCCCCGGCAAGGCGGCTAGACTCGCAAACTGACCAGGAAGCCAGAAGCTGATACCATTTTCATCGGCGAACGATTTGGTTGGCAACGAGGTGTTTGCTGCAAGTCCGCCTAACGCGGCCAACAATAACGACCAGGCTGATCGGCGTCTCCCAAGACTTGCGTGTGTACTCATATCAAAACCCCTATCCCGCCCAAGACATGGCTTCCTTGCGGCTACGAAAACACGCTGATCCGAGTGCAATGCGCGAACCCAGCGCCTGCTGTCGCTTTATAGAACCTGCGTGCACTGCAAATCGGCACCGATAGTCAGGGGCCCCGTGTAGAATTTCTTCAACTCTGCGATGGCCAGGTCGAGATCCATGGGCCCGAAATGGCTGACGATCAATCGTTTGGGATTTGCCTCTTGGCTGATGCGACCAACAACGTCTGGCGCCGCGTGAAACGGATTTTTGTCACCCGCCCCAATCGTAAGATGCATGATCAACACATCAGCGTTTTTTGCGAACTTGGCAAATTCTGGATCGGTGCCGGTTTGATCCGAGCTGAATACGATCGATACACCGTGGGTCTGTACACGGTACGCTAATGTCGGCATGTCGCCGTGCGGAATTCCAAAGGCCGTCACGGTCAGGCCGTCGCGATCGAATATGGTCTGTGGCTTTTTCTGCTTCACATCGACGACACTGATGTCGAGGCGAACACTTGACGCGGCATAGGGTTGCTTGCTGCCTAGCGCAGACCCCATCACTTGAAATGCGCCGGTCTTGTCGTTGAAGAGGCGAGAAAGAAATGTCGAAATGTCGGGAGCTACGTTGTTACCTGAGGGGCCGACAACGGGCAGCGGGGCCTTGCGAAACCGATTGCTTAACCAGAGGACGGCTGGCAAATCGGCAACGTGATCGGGATGTACATGGGATATGGCAAACAACGATAGGTCACTAATTTTTGCTTGGGATTGGCCGAAGCGTTCGTGAGCACCGCCGCCCATATCGACCAACATCCTTGCCTGATTGCCAATCCAAAGCAGGTAGCTTGATGAGACACGCTTTGGATCGATGGCAGGTCCGGCAGAACCGAGAATTTGAACAGCCACAGGCTCCCCCGTGCAAGTCTGCGCCGAAGCGTTGGAATACGCTGACGGGATTGCCAGAAGAAGAAGTACGAGCATCCACGCATATCGATACATGAAATTCATTCTTCCATTTGTTCTATGTTTTGGCGGCAACGCGGCTGTTACCCACGATATAAAATCGAGCGTTATGGAGGGCGTCCTGTAAGTTTGCAGCCGGATCGTCCGGGCAACCAAAAGCTGGGTTATTCGCCTAACGCCAAACGCAGCCCACCGGCACGCCAACAGCCGTGCAATAAATGACTGCTCGGCGCACCGGAGTCGTAGCTACGACTCGACGGGTGGTGCGTCTCGCAACACCCGCCGCACTAACAGGAGTTGCTGGTCGGCCAACCCGGGCCTGAGCGCTGTCTAGCGAAACGGCGGGGCCGTCGGTTTGTGACCATCGCAGGGACAAAGGAACACCGCAGGACAGTCCGACGACTACAAGCGCAATAGCTAGCTTCTTCATGAAGTCCTCCCAGCTTTAGACTTGGAAAGTATACGCGCCGTGTCGGTTGAGGATTCTGATCTGGATCAAGCACGTCCGTTTTCGGTCAAAAGGCGACATCACGGAGTTGCTTATGGATGTCTGCGTTACGCCTGAAAGAGGACATCGCGCATTTCTGAGTACAGGCTCTAGCCGAACCGCCGCGCCAGTTCCGCGGCAGCCTTCGGCAGCGGTCCGCTCTCGCTGCTGGCGTGGCGGTCAAGCCATTGTTCGGACGCAGGAAGCAACGCGCGATAGATCTCGCCGCAGAGCGTCCGGGCAGCGCTGCCCGGCCAGTCCGCAGGCAATAGCGCTGAAGGCAGCAGCGGGTCGCGCAGCACCACCCGGCGGTAATGGTGGATCAGCAAGATTCGCGCGGCAAAGGCGTCGGCATCCGCGAGCTGCTCACCGCGGCCAAGCCAGCCGCGCAACGGCTCAAACGTTTTCATGAATTTCTGATAGGCGTCGGCGGTGCGCTCGAGCGGCCAGCTTTCGCTGAGCAGGCGCCTGCCGCTCTCATCCTCAGCGGAGACTTCGAGACGGATGGCGCCCGCGGCCTCCTGCGGCACCGGCACGCCTGACGGCGCCACCCATACGCCGGGCAGCGGACTGCCGAAGCCTGCGTTCTTCAGCGCCTCGCGCGAGGCATCGCGATGACAGCCATTGCCGATCAAGAGCAATTCGAACCGCCCGGTCCAGTCGGACGCCGGCGCGCCGTAAATGTGTCTGGTCGCGATATCGAAGGTTTCCCGCCCGCTCTGCACCAGGCGGTAAAAACTGTTGCGGCCGATCTTGTTGCGTTCGAACCAGCCGTCTGCGGTCAGCCGCGACATCGCGGTACGTACCACGCTGGCGTCGATGTCGAGCTGTTCGAAAAACTCCAGCAGCGTGCCGAGCCAGACCGAGCCGCCGCGCGGCACGATGGCATCGCCGAACACCGTGATGACGATGGAGCCGGTGCGCGAAGGTTCGCGCTTCAACTGTTGGATGATGCGGGTAAGCGGCTGCGACATGCCAAACGCATACCGCGTTTTTTGGGAAAGCAAAAACGGTGGTCGCTTCTCCCTCGCCCCGCTCTTGCGGGGAGAGGGTTGGGGGGCTGCTTCAGCAAATTCGAAAGACGGGAGTACGCCGAGAGCCCCCTCACCCGGATCGCATCTGCGATGCGATCCGACCTCTACCCGCAAGCGGGGCGAGGTGAAGAGATCACCGATGCGGGTTGGGATACACCAGGCTGCGCCAGCCGGAGCGGTCGAACGGCGACCATTGGCCTTCCGCCTGCGCCAGGCGATCGGCCACCGCATAGACCGCGGCCGGATGATGGCCCATGCCGCAATGGCTGCTTTCGACTTCGATGCTTTCGGAGGTCGCGGTGGTCTGCTCCATGCAGCCCTGCCAGGCGCAGACGCCGTCGGTGCGGCTGAAGATCGCGGTGGTCGGCACCGGTGGTGTCGCCGACAACTCTCCGCCGAAACGCGCGTCTTCTTCGTCGGCGCGGCGGCCGCTCGCCATCTCGTAGACGCGCCAGGCGTTGGTCGCCTTCGGGCCGGACGCAAACGGGCTGCCAAGCGTGATCACCGAACGCACACGCTCCGGCATCATCTTGGCGAGCTGACGCGCATAGAGGCCGCCGAGGCTCCAGCCGACCAGCGAGACCTTGCGGCCATGGCTGTCGTTCAATTCCTGCACCAGATCGACCATCGCGTTCTGCACGCCGTGGCGCAGTCCGAGGTTGCGGCCCTGGCGCCAGCCGCTGACGGCATAGCCGCGGCTTTTCAGGAAGCTGCGCAGCGGACGCGTCGAGGCGTCGGACGCCACCAGCCCGGGCAGTACCAGCACCGGATGGCCGTCGCCTTTCGGAGCGAGGCTCAATAGCGGCAGCGCGCCGAGAAACGCGCCCAATTCGGAAAAGGCGCGCCCTTCCAGAAACATCAGCGTCTTGGACGGCGGACTCAAAGCCTGGGCAGTCGCAGTCATCGTAGCTCCTTTGAAGCCGGCCCCTTGCGTTGCGGCAGCCGGCTATTTGATCATGGAAACGAAAATCTGTTGGGAAGACGCAAACCTCGTGGAATCGTTCCGCACTGCAACAAAGTCTTTGTAAAAGCTAGGGAATTGCATTTCGCGTTTCAAGCCGGACCGCACCGGCACACTACGGGCCTCCCCACTTAAAAGCTCAATCGTGATTAATAGGTCACAGCAACCGCAGCAGGTATTCGAGCGTGTACAGCGCCAATCCGGCAAGCCCGCCGATCAGCGAGCCGTTGAAGCGGATGTATTGCAGGTCGCGGCCGATATTGATCTCGATCAGCGCGATCAGTTGCCCCATGTCCCACGACTTCACTTGATCCGAAATAAAGGTCGAGACGCCGCTCTTTTGTTCGGAGACCACCGTTCGCAACACCGCGACGAGACCTTGATTGATTTCGGTGCGCAACTCGGCGTCGCCGGCCAGCGCCTCGCCCGCCGCCAGGAACATGCGCACCAGATGCTGCTGCAACACCTGGGTCTCGCCCGACGCGCTGCGTTCGAAGAACGCGCGCGCATTGGCCCAGATGTGGCGCGCGAGATCGGTCAGTTCCGGCCGCGCCAGCAGATCGCGCTTCAGGCCGTCGATGCGATCGGCGTAGGCCGGATCGGTGCCGAGGCGGTCGACGAAAGTCAACACCATGCGGTCGAACTCGCCGCGGAAAGGATGCGCGGCATCGTTCCGGACTTCCTCGAAGAAGGCGCTCGCCGACGCCACGATCTTGTTCACCAAGAACTTGTCGGCGCGATAGAGTTTTAACAGCGTCGGCAACTCGTCGCGGACCTTTTCGCGGATCATGGCCATGGTTGAGGCCTCGGTCAGCGTTGCATGCACCGCGCGCAGGATGTCGTCGAGCAGGCCCTGGTGCCGGCCCTCCTTGACGAAGGCGCGCAACGTTCCGGCGGCGAGCGGCGCCAGGTCGATCGACATCAACTGTGAAGTGATGCGGCGGCTGACGAAGGTCATCAGGCCGGAATTCTCGGTGGCCGCCACCGCTTCCGGCAACAGCCGCAGCGCAAAGCGCGCCAGATCCTCGCTGCGCTTACGGTCGCGCAGCCAGTCGGCGATGAACGAGCCGAAATCGATCTGGCGCAGCTTGGCGTCGACGGGTGCGGCTTCGAGAAAATGCTGCTCGATGAATTCGCCGAGCTTGTCGGCGATGCGGTGCTGGTTGCCCTGGATGATCGCGGTGTGCGGGATCGGCAGGCCCAGCGGCCTGCGAAACAAGGCCACCACGGCATACCAGTCGGCGAGACCGCCGATGGTGGCGGCTTCACAGAACGCCGCGACGAAGCCGAGGGCGGGATGCATCGGTTGCAGCGCCTTGGCGACCAGGAACAGCGCGAACGTCGCCGCCAGCACCAGCGTCGCCAACAGCTTCACGCGCCGCAACTCCGCGGCGCGGGCGGCGTCGCCGGGGGCATCGATGACGAAGGTAGCGGGAGGGGTCATGACGGCTTTCGGACAGACAAAAATCCTCATCCTGAGGAGCGGCGTCTTCGCCGCGTCTCGAAGGATGAGAGCCGGGCCTCATGGTTCGAGACGGCGCAAGTGCGCCTCCTCACCATGAGGGTTCTGACTGATCTATGAAGACACCAGACAAAAAGAAGGCCCGCCTGAGCGAGCCTTCGAAATTGCAGTTGTCCGGCGGATCGCGATCAGGCGGTCTCTTAAGCGGTCTTGGAATAGACCTTCGAGAAATTGTCCTGTGCGGTCTTGGCACCGTCGGCGACGAGCTTGCCGAGATATTCGGTCGAGGCCTTCGCACGCGAGACGACGACTTCGCCGTGCGCACGGACCAGGTCCGACTGGATCTGGGCGGCTTCGCTCAGCGACTTGGCCGAAGCGAGCTTGCCGATGCCGGCGAAGAACGCTTCCGCGTCCTGATAGAGCGCCTGCTGGATATTGCGGCTGATCTTGGCGGCCTCGGAGACCGAACCGGCAACGGCGGTTTCGATCGCAGCGGTCACCTTCTCGGAACCGGCATGGATGTCGGCGGCACGAACCTTGGCGGTCTCGGCCTGCTTCTTCACGAAGTCACGAGCGGCTTCCGGAACTTCCAGGTTCTGGAGCTTGGTGAACGCCTCGGTGACGGGCGCAAAGGCTTCCTTGACGGTGTTCAGCACGGAATTGGTTTCGGTGGTCATGGGGCTTCTCCATCCTCAGGTTTGAGCTATGGGCTCACCCCGTCCGGTTTGGCCCGGGGCGAGAGAGTTATGCCATAGTTAATGGTGCGCCGCAACATCAATGGTGCACCGCGATATCACGAATCCGTGATCAGATGGATTGTTGGGCGGACTGCTCACCGAACCGGCGAAAGTTCCACTTTAGTCTAACGCCGGACACAACCCCCGCTACTGTGCATGGGGTTGTTTTCGCGATTTTGGATTGGGGGGCTTAATGCTGGACCGCCCCCGGCAACCCATAGGCTTCCATCTGGGCCCGGACCTGCGCCACATTATGGCCGAGCACGACGATGTCGTGGGTGCGGCCGTCGACGTCCCGGACATGGTCGCGCAGCAGCGCTTCGGCCTTGAAGCCGAGGCTCTCGAACAGCGCGATCGCCGCCTGCTGGTCGACCGTCATCTGCACCGAGAGCTTTTCCAGGCCGGCCCCAAGCGCCAGCGCGAAGGTCTCCTGCGACAACGCCCGGCCGACGCCCTGCCCGCGCACGTCCTGCGACACCACCATCCGGATCTCGCCGACATGGGGCGACCAGGAATGTGGATCGCGCACCAGCGTGCCGCAGCCGACCACCGCGCCGGCCTTCACCGCGAGCAGGCTGGTGATGGCGCCGCGCTCGATCTCGTTGACCCAGGCCGACAGCACCTTGGGCTGGCTGATGTTGCGCGGCAGGAACAGCAGGTCGTGCGTCGGCAGCTTTTGCGCAAAGGCCAGCACCGCGGCCTCGTCGCTGCGGGCCATCAGGCGGAACTCGATGTCGCCGGCATCGGTCTTGACGTGGCGCGGATAGGAACGTGTGTTGCTCATGTCGATCTCTTGCCCAACCAGTTGTCCAGTTTCGGCCACAGCCGCTTGATTGCATTGGCGCCGGCGACCAGGCTGACGTGACCGCCCTTCAGCATCACCTCTTCCTTGTCGGTCGAGCCGACCTTGGGGATCAGATGCTTCGCGGCCTCATACGGCACGATGTGATCGTGCTCGGCCACCGCGTGCAGGATCGGCACCTTGATCCTGGAAATATCCGCCTTACGGCCGCCGACCGACATGGTGCCGTTGAACAGCTTGTTGTCCCACATCAGGTCCTTGGTGATGGCGCGAAAGTATTCGCCGGCCAGCGGCAGGGTGTCGGTGCCCCAGCGATCCATCATCCGGTAGGCTTTGACATATTCGTCGTTCCAGATGTTCTCCCACAACTGCACCTGGCTGGCCGCGCGCGATGCCGGCCGCAGCATCTCGAACGAGGACAGGATCATCTCGGGCGGCACATTGCCGACGCTGTCGACGAGGCGGTCGACATCGAAATAGCGGCGGTCGGAGAAATTCGAGAACAGCTTCATTTCGCGGAAGTCGATCGGCGTGGTGAAGCAGATCAGATTCTTCATCGGGCCGTCGTTGAAGATCGAGGCGTAGAGGAGCGACAGCACGCCGCCGAAGCAATAGCCGATGATGCTGACATCGGTTTCGCCGGAATCCTGCTGCACCCGGCGGACGCAATCCGGGATGAAGTCTAGGACGTAGTCTTCCATTCCCAGCCGCTTTTCTTCCGGCTTCGGCGCGGTCCAGTCCAGCATGTAGACGTCGTAGCCGTGCTTCAGGAGAAACTCGATGAAGCTCTGGCCGGGCACCATGTCGAGGATGTAGCCGCGGTTGGTGGTCGCCATCACGATCAGGATCGGCACGCGGTAGATCTCGTCCGCCACGGGGCGGTAGTGATAGAGATTCATGGTGCCGCGAGACGCCAATATATCCTTTGGCGTGGAGCCGAGCGACGGCCCGGATGAAGCGATGTATTCGACGCCCTTGATGCTGCGCTGGATCGCGCGCTGCACTTCGGACTGAATCCGTTCCGGGATCGAGGCCAGATCGAGTCCTGCGGGAGCATTCATTTTGGCTCTCCCTCCGACGGTGGACGCCTGGTGCGCGGCGGCCGCTGCGCGCCGTATCCGCCTTCCGGCGCCAGCGAGTTGTGATGCACCTGGTGCAACAGCGCCTTGATCTCGTTGAGCTGGCCTTCGATCGACTGAATCCGCTCGGCCATGCCGACCATCTGCGCCCGGCTCGGCAGGTTCATGGCGAGGAGATATTTTTCCATCATCTCGCCGAGCTGCTTCTGCGCACCCGCGGAGACGCCGCCAACCTGATTCATTACTTTCGAGAATTCAGGCGACGCCATCGCCTGATTGGCAAAGGAGTTGAACCCCTTTTCCATCTCCCCGATCATGGTCTGCCAGATCGCGGCAGGATCGTTGCCTTTGTCGGCCATCGGCGCCCCTCCATGTGATTACGAGCGCTTTGCCACGCCTCGGATATTACGTGCCATACCACACCGTTGCGGCGGGTCGGTCAACCGGGACGCCCCTTCCGCGACACTGCAAAGCCTTCTGCAGTGCGGGAAACCGTGCCATACAAGTCCCCATCACCTTACCACCCGAGGGATCACGCACGTGAACGCGCTTCTCCATCAGCCGCCGCAGATCGCCCACGCCAACGGCATCGACCTTTGCTACGAAATCTTCGGCGATCCCGCCGCGGAACCGATGCTGCTGATCATGGGGCTCGGCGCCCAGATGATCCACTGGGACGATGAGTTCTGCCGCCAGCTCGCCGCGCGCGGCTTTCGCGTCATCCGCTTCGACAACCGCGACGTCGGCAAATCGTCGCATCTTTCGGGTGGCAAGCGCCTGAGCCCGCTCGAACTGATCAAGCTGCGGTTCCTCAAGATCCCGGTCGCGGCGCCCTACCGGCTGATCGACATGGCCAGGGATACCGTCGGCCTGATGGACGTGCTCGGCATCAAATCGGCGCATCTGGTCGGCGCCTCGATGGGCGGCATGATCGCCCAGGAAGTCGCGATCTCGTTTCCGCAGCGGGTGCGCTCCTTGACCTCGATCATGTCGACGACAGGCAATCCAAAAGTCCCGCCGCCGTCGCGCGAGGCCGCCGCGATGCTGATGGCGCCGCCGCCGGCCACCAAGGAAGAGTATTTCGAGCGTTTCGCCAAGACTTGGAAAGTACTGCGCGTCGGCTCCTTCCCGGAAGACGAGGCGCTCGATCCGTCGCGCGCCGCGCGCACCTTTGAGCGCGGACTCAATCCGGCCGGCGTCGGCCGTCAATTGCGCGCGGTCCTGGCCTCGGGCAGCCGCAAGGAACGGCTGCATGCGGTGACCGCGCCGACGCTGGTCATTCACGGCACCGTCGATCCGCTGGTGCGCCCCGAAGGCGGTCAGGACACCGCAGCCTCGATATCAGGCGCCAAACTTTTGATGATCGAAGGCATGGGCCACGCGCTGCCGATCCCGATGTGGCCGCAGATCATCGGCGCCATTGCCGAGCACGCGCATGGTGCGGCGAAACAGGCGGCGTAGATTTCATTGACGTCATCCTGAGGTGCGCGCTCTTGCGCGCCTCGAAGGATGACAGGCGACGGTGCCTGTTGCCATTCTTCGAGGCTCGCTCCGCTCGCACCTCCAGCGACAACGGCAAAGCCGTTGCGCGGGGATGACGGCATCATGCGCGGCCTTTACACCTTCACCGCGATCCAGATCACGTGACGCGCTCCGCCGCCTCGGCCGGTCGCGCGGACATTCACCTCATTGACGTCGAAACCCGCGCCGCGAAGACGTTTCGCAAATGCCGCGTTCGGCCCGGAAGACCACACCGCGAGCACGCCGCCAGGCCGCAGCGCCGCGTGCGCGGCACTCAATCCGCTCGAATCGTAGAGACCATCATTGGCTTGCCGCGTCAGGCCTTCCGGCCCGTTGTCAACGTCGAGCAGGATCGCGTCGAAAGTCTCGCGCTTCGACCGGATGATTCCGGTGACATCGGTCTCGTGAATGCTGACACGCTTGTCATTCAGGCTGTCGCCAAAGATCTCCGCCATCGGACCGCGCGCCCAGGCGACGACTGATGGCACCAGTTCCGCGACCTCGATCCGCGCTGTTGCGCCGAGCACCCCGAGCGCGGCCCGGAGCGTGAACCCCATGCCGAGGCCGCCGATCAGAAGATGCGGGCTCTTGACCGCCTCGATCTTCTTGGCCGCGAGCGTGGCGAGTGCCGCTTCGGAACCTGACAGACGGCTGTTCATGAGCTCATTGGTGCCGAGCATGATGGAAAACTCGGCACCGCGACGCATCAGGCGCAGTTCGCCATCGGTGCCGGGAATGCGGGTGGTGTCGAGTTTTTCCCAGGGAATCATGGGAGGACTATTAGCACGAACAACCGAGAATTAGCCGCCCGCCCACACATCGAGCACGTAACGGTTCTTGGTCCCGAGTTCCTCGATCCAGCGCGCGCCGGCGTCCGCATCGGCGCCGGTGCGTTCGCGATAGATCGCGACCAGCGCCGCCTTGACGTCGGGCTCCATCTTGCCGCCGTCGCCGCAGACATAGACGATCCCGCCCTGCTCGATCAGGCTCCAGACCCGGTCCTTCTGCGACGTGACCATGTGCTGCACATAGGTCTTCGGTCCGTCAGCGCGCGAAAACGCGGTGTGCAGTTCGGTGACACCGTCGGCCGCGAACGCCTTCAATTCGTCCGCATAGAGATAATCCTGCTCGGGATGGCGGCAGCCGAAGAACAGCATCGCAGGTCCGAGACGCGCGCCCTGCGCCTTGCGATGGGCGCGCTCCTGCAGGAAGCCGCGGAACGGCGCCAGACCGGTGCCCGGCCCGATCATGATGACAGGCACCGATGCATCGTCCGGCAGCCGGAAGCCGGCCTTGGTCTCGCGCAACGTCGCGTGAATGGTGTCGTTGACCCTGCGGCCGGCAAGATAGTTCGAGCAGACCCCCCGGTAGACGCCGCGGCCCGAACTCGCGGGCGCCTCGACCACGCCGACGGTGACGCTGCAACGCGCGGCATCACCCGATGGCGAGGACGAGATCGAATAATAGCGCGGCGCCAGCAGCGACAGCATTTCGAGATAGGCATGGAATGGCAGTTCGCAGGCCGGATATTCCTCCAGCAGGTCGAACACCGATTTGCGTTTGCCCAGCACATCGCTGCGGTAACGTTCGGTCGATGCATCGTCGTCGCCGACAAAAGCGAGCAGCTTCGGCTTGGTCATCGGGCAGCGGGTGTGCTCCGACATGATCTGGATCTGCTTGCGGGTCGCGACTTGCTGCAATTCGACGAACTCGGTCAAGAGACGCCCGACCGAGACGGCGTCGCCGACCGGCAACTGCGCGCGGCGGCCTTCGGCGACCTGCAGCCGGATCTGGTCGGCGGGGAGAAAGCCGAAACGGCGCGCGACGGAATCGACGAGCGCCGGATCGTTGCGCGGCACCACGCTGAGATGGTCGCCGACGCGATAGCTTGTACCAGGCGGCAGTTGCACCTCGATATGACGGGTCGAGCGACCGGATGCGTTGGCGCCGGATTTGTTCTGCAGCTCGGAATTGAGCAGCACCTTCATCGGCGAAACGCCGCCTGCCGCGACGATGGTGTTGACCGCCGAGGGCGCGACCGGCTCGATCGCATAGAGCGGCGCATCGTCGGCGCTGCGCGTGATATTCGACGCGAGACCGAACTCCTTGGCCGCCGCGGGCCCGAGCGCCGCGAACCATTTCTCGAACTGGCCGTCGAGATCGCTGCGGGCATCGCCCTCGCCGCGGCCATAGACGCTGCGCGCGCCATGCGCCGCCAGTTGCTCGTCGATGATGCGCGGCACCGACTGGTAGGTCGCGGCCCAGTCGCTGTTGCCGCAACCGAACACCGCGTAGCGCACTTTCGCGAAAGCGTCCTTCGGCAGATCGCCGCCGAGCCATTTCACGAACTGCGTGGCGTTATCGGGAGCTGCGCCATTGTAGGAGGCGCAGAAGATCAGCACACCGCCCTGTTCCGGCAGCTTGCCGACATACTCGTCGAGTGGCGCAAGTTTGGTGGCGAAACCATTGACCTCGGCGAGATCGGCAACGCGGGTCGCCAGTTCCTCGGCGGTGCCGAGGTTGGAGCCATAAAGCACCAATAAGGGCGTGTTGTGGCCCGGGCGGGTGCGGGCCGGCGGCGCCGCTGCACTTGAAGCCGCCACGGCCGCAGCCACACGACCGGCAAACGCGCCACGCTCCTTGTCGTTGCGCGGACGGACCTTGATCTTGAAGCCGTCGGGCTTGATCGTCAGCGTTTCCTTCAAATGCATCTGGTAGCGGTGATTATCGATCAGCTTGAAGCGCTGCAGAATCATGCCGATCGCCAACGCCGCTTCATGCATCGCAAAACCGCGTCCGATACAGGCGCGCTGGCCGTTGCCGAACGGCTTCCAGGCGTTGATCGGCCGCTTGGCTTCGGCCTCCTTGCTGAAATTCTCCGGATCGAACTTGTCCGGGTTCGGTCCCCAGACGCTGGGGTCGCGGTGCAGCGCCATGACCAGCACGGTGACAAAGGTGTTCTTCCGCAGCTTGTATTTGCCGCCGATGGTTTCGTCCTTGAGCGGCGCGATGCCATAGGCCGGCGCCGGCGGCCAAAGCCGCAACGCCTCCTTCAATATCTGCGTGATGTAGGTGAGCTGTGTGACCTGCTGATAGGTCGGCCGCGCGTCGAGGTCGGGGCCAAGCACCCGGTCGACTTCCTCATAGGCTTTCTTGAGAACGTCGGGATGCTTGAGCAGCGCGTAGATCGTGCACGACAGCAGCCCGCTGGTGGTCTCGTGGCCCGCGATCAGGAACGTGTTGATCTGGTAGCGGATGTTGACGTCGTCGAGCTGTTCGCCGGTTGCGCGGTCGACGCCCGTCATCATGGCGCCGAGCATGTCTTTCTTGCCTTCGGCGGCCTCCGCGTTACCACGGCGCTCGGCGATGATCTCGTCGACCATCTTGTTCATGAAGGCGACGTCCTGCGCGAGGTCGCGGCGGCGCTTCTGCAGCCACAGGCCTTCGAGCGGAATGCCGCGGGTCATCATGATGGTCTCAAGCGAGCGCACCAGCGATTCCACGAACGGGTGGTAATCGCGGCGGTAGAACGAATTGAAGCGATAGTCGAAGCCGCAGAGGCCGATGGTGTCGAGCGTCAGCGCGGTCATGTCGTGGACGACATCGATTTCCTCGTCGCCGTTGAGCCGCTCCCACTTCTTCACCAGCTGCTCGGCGATATCGACCATGCTCGGATGGTAGGACGTCATCGCGCGGTTGCCGAACGGCTGCAGCAGGATGTTGTGCGCCTTGCTCCAATTCGGCTCGCTGGTATCGGCGGTGAACAGGCCGTCGCCGCCGACGGCGCGAACCCGGCGCAGCGACCCACGCACCGCCTTGTCGAAACGCTTCTCGTCGGAGAGTTCGTCGATCAAGTCGTGGCCGGAGACGATGACCAGCGGCGCGCCCATCATGTCGAGCCAGAAGATCGGCCCCAGCTCCTTGGTCAGCCGCACCAGATGCTGCACCGGCGCGTTCGGATCCAGCGACAGCATGTTGCCGACGACAGGCTTTTTTGGCGGATGCGGGATCGGATTGAGCTTGTTGGGGGAAGCCATTGCGAAAGTCTCTCCTGCTATCTCGCTTGCACCGCCGTCATCCCTGCATAACGGCTTCGCCGTTATTGCTGGAGGTGCGCGCGTTTGCGCGCCTCGAAGGATGAGCCGCTTGCACCTGTGGTCGCATCCTTCGAGGCTCGCCAAGTGGCTCGCACCTCAGGATGACGACGCGCAAAACTCACCCAAACCGCCTTCTACGCCATTCGATCAGCTTGGCACTGACTTCTTCCGGCTTTTCCTGCTGCGTCCAATGGCCGCTGTCCCGCACCAGGTATTTCTCCAGGTCGGGAATGATCTTCTCCATGCCGTCGGCGGCCGACGGCGGCAGCACCGCGTCGTTCTCGGCCATGATCATCAGCGACGGCACACGGATGGTATGATCGAGCCCGGCCGACCGCTGCCAGTTGCGGGTAAAATTGCGATACCAGTTGATACCGCCGGTGAAGCCGGTTCGGGTGAAGGTATCGACGAACACCTTCTTTTCTTCCGGCGACAGGATCGGCGTGCGCGGATCGAACTTGGCGTCATAGGCGGCGATCATCTGCGGAAACGCCAGGTTGGTCTTGGCGGACGCGCCGACGCCCGCGGTCGACGCCTCTACCGGCGCCTCTTCCTTGCGCGGCAGCGGCTTGCGCATGAAGGCGTCAAACGTCTGCTCGACCCGGCTGCCAAAGATCTTGTCGGGCTCGCGCGCGGGATCCTGGAACTGGACGATGTACATGCTGTCGCCGAAGCGCTTCCGAAACAACTCGATCGGATCGGCCGGCAGGCGGTCGTAATGCGGGGTGTTGACGCCGACGACGCCAGCGACGCGGTCGAAATGGCGCAGTGGCATCTGCCAGACGATGAAGCCGCCCCAGTCGTGACCGACGAAGATCGCCTTGTCGATCTTGAGATGATCGAGCAGGCCGACGAGGTCGCCGGTCAGGTGCTCCATATCATAGGCCTCGACCGGCTCAGGCCGGTCGGTCGAAGCATAGCCGCGCTGATCGGGCGCAATGACCCGTATGCCGGCCTCGCTCAGCGCCTTGATCTGGTGACGCCAGGAAAACGCCATCTCCGGCCAGCCATGGCACAGCACCAGCGGCGGCTTGTCGCTCTTGGGCCCCGCCTCGTAATAGCCCATCCGGATCCCGTTCACCTCGGCGAACTGCAGCGGCGGCATTTCAATCATCAAGCAAATCCTATTCAGCGGCGCTGGTCATGTTGGACGGCGGCGCGAACGCCGCCTCCAGCGCTTCAAATTCCGGCGGAAGCATGTCGCACAAAACCTGGACATGGGGAATGATGTTGGCACCGGCGATGAAGCCGAAATCGAGCTGGTCGCGGTAGCTCTGCACGGTGATGTTGAGCGCGAGCCCGTGGGTCGAGATCGACACCGGGAAGATGTGCAGCAATTCCGCGCCCGCCGCATACAGCGTCTGCCGCGGTCCCGGCACGTTGGAGACCGTGATGTTCGCGGCCGGCGGCAGCACGTCGGAGAGGTTGGAGCGGCTGTAGAGCAACGCCAGAATCTGGACCAGGATCGGCGCGCCCAGCATCGAGATATTCGACACCTGCGGCATCAGCGCCCGCAACGGATGCGACATCTCCTTGGACTTGGTGGATTGCGCAATGATCGCTTCCAGACGTTCCTTGGGGTTTTCGATGTTGGTGGCGATCGAACAAATCATGCCGAACACCTGATTATTGGAATCAGTGTTACCCTCCTCGCGCAGCGAGATCGGCACCGCCGCGGTCATCGATTTGGTCGGCAGGGCGCCGCGCTCTAGCAAATAGCGACGGACCACACCGCTCGAAAGCGCCAGCACCACGTCGTTCAGCTTGCCGCCGGACTGCTTGGCGAGTGCTTTCGCCCGCGACAGCGAGATCGAGGTGCCGGCAAAGCTGCGCTCCGAGGAAATCGTCTTGTTCAGGATCGTCGACGGCGAAGCCATGCTGGCGATGCTGTCTCGCGATTTCGGATCGGAGATCTTGCCGACCACGTCGGACACGCTTTTCAGCATCGTCGGGATGCTGCCGGCAAATTTGACCGCGCTCTCGATCTGGAACATGGCGTTGTCGAACAGGATCGATCCGAGATCGCTCTTGCCGGAACGTGGCAGGTCGATGCTCTTCGGCGTCGATGCGCCGTCGAACGGCTGGCGCCAGAGCTGCTGATAGGAATCGATCAGGTTGGCGGCGATGTCGCGGGCCTCGTTGCCGCCCTTGACCTGCGGAATCGGCTTTTCGACCTCGCGCGGCACCGGCGTCACATCGTAGATCATGTTGGTCAGCGCCGCACCGGCGCCGCCGTCGATGCAGGCATGGTGCATCTTGGAATAGAGGCCGATCTCGTTATCCTTCATGCCTTCGAAGACATAGAACTCCCAGAGCGGCCGGGCGCGGTTCAGGAGTTTGGCATGCATCCAGCCGACGATGCGCTCCAGCGTCGCGCGGTCGTACGGCGCCGGCAGGCTGCCGCGGAAAATATGGCGGTCGATATCGAACTGGTCGTCCTCGACCCAGGAGGGGTGATCGATATCGAGCGGCGCCTTTTCCAGCCGGCTCTTGAGGATCGGCGCGATGTGCAGCCGCGAGGCGATCATCGCCTTGAACTCTTCGAAGAAGTTGCCGTTGTAGTTTTCGGGCAGCCGGAAGATCGCCATGCTCCCGACATGCATCGGCATTTCCGGCGTTTCCAGATACAGAAACGACGCATCCATCGAGGACAGTTTTCTCGCGTCGGCCATGTCTTCCTCCCGCAACGAAAAACGCGGCGCCTTTCCGGCGCTTCTGGCGTTTAGATGGTCCTGATATTAGGACAATAATTCAGGATTGTGCATTTTCCGGGGGCGCATATGCAATGGCAAACGGCCCCGATCGGTCAAATTGCTTAAATTCGCCCTCGGCTTGGGCCAGCCGGTCGGCCACCGCCCACAGGGCTGCCGGATTGACGCCAAGCCCGACATGGCTGGCGAGATAGACCTCGATATTTTCGGCCGTAGCCGACGGGTTCAGGTGACAGGTACGCCAGTTCACGATCCCGTCGGTGCGGGAATAGATCGAGGTGGTCGGGACCGGCATGTCGCCGGCGATCGCCTGCAGGATCTCCGGGTTGTCGTCGATCCCTTCGCCCGATAACGCCTCGTAGAGCCGGGTGGCGTTGGTCGCTCTGACGTCGCGGGTAAACGGACTGCCGAGCGTGATCACCGAGCGCACCATATGCGGCATCTGCAATGCCAGATCCCGCGCGTAGACGCCGCCGAGGCTCCAGCCGACGATGCTGACCTTGCGCCCGCTGCTCTCGTGAATTCGTTGCAGCAGGTCGCGCAGCCCACTGCGCCTGGAGGCGACGCCGCCGAGATTGCGACCCATGTTCCAGGCGTGGGTATCGTAACCGAGCTCTTTCAGATAGCGCCGCATCGGCGCCATCGAGAGGTCACTGGCGAGAAAGCCCGGCAACGCCAGCACCGGATGCCCGTCGCCCTTCGGCGCGCGCAACAACAGCGGTGAAAGCAGCAGGCTCGAATTCAGTTCGAACAGGCTTCGCGCCTCGGCCAGCATCAGGAACAGGCTCGGGGCCTGAAGCCGCTCGCCTTCAGCGCTGCCGTCGGCTCCAGCCACTATTTCTTGTCCTTCTTGCCCATGCCGCCGAGACCGGCCATGGTCACGAACATGTCCTGAAAGCGTTCGGCGATCTTGGGATCGAAGGTGAACCAGCTCTGCATCAGCGATTCCGGCGAAACCTTTTCGATGTTGGCCATCATCTGCTGCTGCATCTTGTCCATCACCGCCGTCTGCATCGGCTGCAGGTCCGGCAGGCCGAAGAACTGCCGGGCTTCGAGCGGCGTGCAATCTATTTCGACGTTAACCTTCATTGACCGCTCCTTTTGATGGCTTGCCGCAGTATCACCGCGGGAGCCCCGGTCACGCAAGGACAACCCCGGCCCCCCACCCCCGTCAATCGTCCGATATGGTCAACCGAAGCGTTCGACCGCAAACGGCCGGACGTCGGCAAACGGGGTCTCCCCGGTCATCATTTCGGCCAGCAGCCGCCCGGTTGCGGGCCCGAGCGTCAGGCCGTGGTGCTGGTGGCCGAAATCGAACCATAATCCCGGGTGGCGGGGCGCCTTGCCGATCACCGGCAGCATATCGGGCAAACAGGGCCGCGCGCCCTTCCACGGCGCGGCGTCGACCGGCTCGCCCAGCGGAAACAGCGCGTGCGCCCGCGGCAAAGCCCGCTCGACCTGGACCGGCGTTGGCGGCGCGTCGCGGCGGGCGAACTCAACTCCCGTGGTCATGCGAATGCCGCGGTTCATCGGCGCCAGCAGATAACCG
>JAIEPP010000023.1 GCA_019748335.1 Xanthobacteraceae bacterium | reverse complement strand
GGCGACTTGTCGGAGAACGCGGAATATCACGCCGCCAAGGAAGAACAGTCGCACAACGAAGGCCGCATCTCCGAACTCGAGGACAAGCTCGCGCGCGCCGATATCATCGACATCAGCAAACTCTCCGGCGACACCGTCAAGTTCGGCGCAACCGTGACCCTGGTGGATGAAGACACCGAGAAGAAAGCCGTGTGGCAGCTCGTGGGCGAAACGGAAGCCGACGCCAAGAAGGGCCGTATCTCCATCACCTCGCCGCTGGCGCGCGCTTTGATCGGCAAGAAAAAAGGCGCGACCGTGGAAGTGATGGCGCCCGGCGGTGCCAAGGCCTACGAGATCACCAAGGTCGAGTGGCGATAGATCGAACGCGTTGCCGGCGGCATCGTCTGCCGGCACCGAACCGGCCGCGTGTTCAGCAGGGGAACGACATCATGCAACGAGGTCGCGCTGTTGGATGGTGTCTTGCGGCGGCGCTGTTCCTTGCTGTCGTTACCGTTCACGCCTCCGTCGCTGCCGACCTGCCGATCCCGCCACGTGTCGCACCGAACAACGTTTCGGTGCAATCGGGTCCGCCGAACTGCAGCCGGTGGACCGACAACTGCGTCAATTGTTCGCGCAGCGCCAAGGGCGAACCAGCCGTCTGCTCCAACATCGGCATTGCCTGCCAGCCCAAGGCGATCCGTTGCCTTTCGCCATAGGCGGCAGAGTGCCGCAGCGCGAAGTCACCTCAAGGTAACTGCGGCAAACACTCGACATCGCACATTATTCCGTTGCTGCTCCGCAAAACGTCATCGGATTCTTGGGGCGCCGCGCTTTTCCTCTCCGCCACGACACGTTACGAATTACATCTACGATCTAACTTGAGGGGACATCATGACAGAAGCACTCGCGGCGTGGACGCCGCGTGCGTTGAGCCTTTTACGCATCATCACCGGCTTGCTGATCATCCAGCATGGTATGGGCAAGCTGCTGGGCTTCCCGGCGCTTCCGGCCTACGCCAACGTGCAGCCGCTGTCGCTGATCGGCGCGGCAGGCTTCATCGAACTGATCGGCGGCGCGCTGCTGATTCTCGGCCTGTGGACGCGCCCGGCGGCGTTCATCGTCGCCGGCGAAATGGCGTTCGCCTATTTCATCGGGCACTTCCCCAAAGGTTTTCTTCCGCTGATCAACGGCGGCACGCTGGCGATCCTGTATTGCTTCACCTGCCTCTATCTGTCGACCGCGGGCGCAGGCCCGTGGAGCATCGACGCCAAGAACAACCAGGCCTGAGGAGGCGATCATGGACAAGTTAAACAAGCTACTCGCGAGCGGCGAACCGATGGCGCTCGGCCTGTTCCGGATCGTCACCGGACTGCTGCTGTTCCAGTACGGCGTCGCCAAGATCCTGAAATTTCCGGTGCTGCCCTATTTCGCCAGCCCGGCGCCTTTGATCATGGCCGCGGGCGGAATCGAACTCGTGCTCGGCGCGCTGCTGATCGTCGGACTGTGGACACGCCCGGTCGCGTTCATCCTGTCCGGTGAAATGGCGTTCGCCTATTTCATGGGACATATGTTCAAGAACCCGGACGCGCCGGTGTTCTTCCCACTCATCAACGGCGGCAGCGCGGCGATCCTGTTCTGCTTCGCCTGCCTCTATCTCGCCTGTGCCGGCGGCGGCCCGCTGAGCGTCGATGCGACGATGAAGAAGTAGATAGTCCGTGCCGTCATCCCCGCGCAACGGCTCCGCCGTTGTCGCTGGAGGTGCGAGACCGATGGCGCCACGCGCCGTCGGTCGAGCCTCGAAGGATGATTGTGTGGCCCGTCCTTCGAGGCGCGCGAAGATCGCGCGCACCTCAGGACGACGCCGTCACCTCAGCCCGTTACTTTCAAATCCAGCGGCACCGCCGCCTCGTATTTCGAATTGTGCAGCACCAGCGAGGTCCGGACGTTGCGGACATGTGGCGCCGCGGTCAGATGCGTGACGAACTCCTGGAACGTCGCCATATCCGGCGCCACGCATTTCAGGATGAAGTCCACCTCGCCGGACAGCATCCAGCATTCCCTTACCAGCGGCTCGGCGCGGACGAACGCCTCGAAGGCGCGCAAATCGGCTTCGGCCTGGCTCGACAGGTGCACGGAGGCAAACACCGTGACGTCGAAGCCGAGCCGGCGCGGATCGAGCAGTCCGCGGTAACCTAGGATGTAGCCCTCTTCCTCCAGCGTCCGGACCCGGCGCAGGCAGGGCGGCGGCGAAATACCGACGCGTTTGGCCAGTTCCACATTGGTGATTCGGCCGTCGGCCTGGATTTCGGCGAGGATTTTGAGATCGATTTCGTCGAGATTCTTAGACACGCGGGTCCGCTTCCTGGGGCTGGCTCGGCTGGCAGGCAAAATGCTGCAACACTCTTAGCCCAGCCTGGGCGGAATGCGCAATTTTATTGCGCGTGCAGTGCGCCATTAACCTCGTTTCCCCGGAAAATTCGCCGATTTGGATTGCAATTCTTGCATAGCTACCCAGATGTCCTAGACTTGGATTTGACACTTTTAACGCCGCCGCGATGCCTTTTCCGGCCGCTTCCCGCTCAAGTCCTGACCAAACTCCCTTAACGAGAGAGGGACCTTTCGATGCCCGCCCCTATCCATGCCAAGGTCGTCATTATCGGTTCCGGCCCCGCCGGTTACACTGCGGCGATCTACGCGGCGCGGGCGATGCTTGAGCCGATCCTTATCCAGGGCATCCAGCCCGGCGGACAGCTCACCATCACCACCGACGTGGAAAACTATCCGGGCTTCGCCGACGTCATCCAGGGCCCCTGGCTGATGGAGCAGATGGAAAAGCAGGCCGCCCATGTCGGCACCAAGATCGTCACCGACCTCGTCACCAAGCTCGACCTGTCGCAGCGGCCGTTCCGCCTGACCTGCGACAGCGGCGAGGTCTATATCGCCGAGACCGTGATCCTCGCCACCGGCGCCCAGGCGCGCTGGCTCGGCATTCCCTCGGAGACGAAATTCCAGGGCGGCGGCGTGTCGGCCTGCGCAACCTGCGACGGCTTCTTCTACCGGGCCAAGGAAGTGGTCGTGGTCGGCGGCGGCAACACCGCGGTCGAGGAAGCGCTGTTCCTGACCAACCACGCCTCGCAGGTCACCATCGTGCATCGCCGTGATCATTTCCGCGCCGAGCGCATCTTGCAGGAGCGGCTGTTCAAGCATCCCAAGATCAAGGTGGTGTGGGACAGCGCGATCGACGAAATCTGCGGGACCGAGAACCCGAACAAGGTCACCCATGTGCGGCTGAAGAACGTCAAGACCGGCGCGCTGACCGATCTGCGCACCGACGGCGTCTTCATCGCCATCGGCCACGCACCGGCCACCGAACTGGTTGCCGGACAGATCAAGCTGAAACACTCCGGCTATGTCGAGGTGGCGCCGAATTCGACGGCGACTTCCGTGCCTGGCCTGTTCGCGGCCGGCGACGTCGCCGACGAAACCTACCGCCAGGCGGTCACCGCGGCCGGCCTCGGCTGTATGGCGGCCCTTGAGGCCGAACGCTTCCTGGCCTTGCGCGCGAGCGATCGCGCGGCGGCGGAATAAACATGGCTCGATCGAGGGACGGATTTAACGACATGGATTGGGACAAGCTGAAGGTGTTTCACGCGGCTGCGGAAGCGGGAAGCTTTACGCATGCCGGCGAGCAACTGGGGCTCTCCCAATCGGCGGTATCGCGGCAGGTCTCGGCGCTGGAGCAGGAGCTCTCGGTGTCGCTGTTCCACCGCCACGCGCGCGGGCTGATCCTCACCGAGCAGGGCGACCTGTTGTTCCGCACCGCGCATGACGTGTTCATGCAGTTGCAGGCGGCGCGCGCCAAGCTCACCGACAGCCGCGAGCGGCCGAGCGGCGATCTCAAGATCCAGACCCCGCCGGCGCTCGGCATCAACTGGCTGATTCCGCGGCTCGGCGAGTTCACCGGGCTGTATCCGGAAATCCGGATTTCGCTGATCGTCACCGACGAGGATCTCGACCTGTCGATGCGCGAGGCCGACGTCGCGATCCGTACCCGCAAGCCGACCCAGCCGGACCTGATCCAGCGCAAGCTGTTCTCGATCGGCTTCCATGCCTATTGCTCGCCGGAATACATCAAGCGCTTCGGCACGCCACGCACGCTCGACGACCTCGATTCGCATCGCATCATCATGCTCGGCGACGCGCAGGTGCCGCCGCATCTGCAGAACCGCGCCTGGCTGATCGACGCCGGCCGCAACGGCGCCGGACCGCGCGATCCCTATTTCAAGGTCAACAATATTCTGGGCCTGGTCCGGGCCTGCCAGCAGGGCCTCGGCATCGCGGCACTGCCGGACTATCTGGTCGAGGAAAACAACAGCCTGGTGCAGCTGTTCGGCGAGACCGACTCGATTCAGGTCGATACCTATTTCGTCTACCCGGAAGAGCTGAAGACGGTGGCGCGGGTGCAGGTATTCCGTGACTTCGTGGTGAGCAAGGCGCAGCGCTGGCCCTCCTAGAGATGCAGGCGATTTCTGTATTCGCTGCCGGATTAGCCTCTTTTATAGAGGGGCCCCGCTCCCCGCATGTCTGACATGCGGCTCGGGCGGTTGCTGCGAGGCGCCGTTGGGGATCATAGTGTTTGCACGCTGAACGGTCGCGCTGCGCATATGTCCCCCTCCTCCAGTGGCGCGGAAGTTCAGTAATCCCTCTTGGAAGGTGATTGTGTCGGCCTCACGTGGCCAATGCCTTAAAGCCGGACTCTTTTGAGTCCGGCTTTTTTTTGAGTCGGCTTCAGTGGCTCGTCATGCCCGGGCTTGTCCCGGGCATCCACGTCTTTTGACGTAGCCAAACAAACAAGGCGTGGATGGCCGGGACAAGCCCGGCCATGACGGATGATAGTATTTGTCGGCCGCTTTCATCCCGGCGTCATGCTGCTGGGCGGATTGACAACGCCCCGACGCGCACCCATCATCGGCACATGATCACGAGTTCGTGCGCAAATCTGTCGTCGAAAAAAGGTCCCCTTCCGGGGACCCGAGATCGGTGCGCACGATAGACTTTCGACCCTGCCCGATCCCGAAACCCCGCCGCAAGGACGGGGTTTTTTATTGGTCCCCGTCTCCGGCTTACCCCCAAGGAGATGGAACGATGACCGACCAACCAACATCCGATCTGCAAAGCCGGCTGCAAGGACAGCTACAAGGCCTGTGGCTGCCGCTCGTCACGCCGTTTCGCGACGGTGCGCTCGACGAACCCAGCCTGCGGCGGCTGGTCCGGCACTATGCGCGCGGCCCGGTCGACGGGCTGATCCTCGCCGCCACGTCGGGCGAAGGCATGTCGCTTGGATCAGACGAGCTCGAGCGGCTGGCGACGCTGGCGCGCGAGGAGAGTTCCGGCAGCGGACGCCATCTGCCGATCGTTCTCGGCCTGTCGGGCGCCAGCACGGCGAAGATGATGGATGCGCTGGACGAGACGGCCGACTGGCCGATCGACGGCTATCTGATCGCCAGCCCCTATTACACGCGGCCGTCGCAGCGCGGCCTGGTGCAGCACTTCAAGGCACTCGCCGATCACGCGTCCTGGCCGATCGTGCTCTACAACATTCCGTATCGGACCGCGGTCAATCTCACCAACGAGACGCTGCTGGAGCTTGCCGCGCATCGCAACATCGTCGGCATCAAGGACTGCAGCGCCGACCGCGCCCAGTCGGTCGACTTCATCCGCCGGAAGCCGTCCGGCTTTCGCGTGCTGACCGGCGAGGACGCGCAGTATCACGACGCGCTGAGCGACGGCGCCGACGGCGCCATCCTGCTGTCGGCACATCTCGAAACCGAAGCCTTCGCATCGGTCCGCACGCTGATGCAGCAGGGCGACCGCGACGGCGCATCGGCGTGCTGGGAAAGTATTTCCGAATTGACGCGGCTGCTGTTCGCCGAACCGAGCCCGGCGCCCGCGAAGTACTGGCTGGCGCGCCAGGGCCTGATCGACAGTGCCGAGGTTCGCCTGCCGATGGTGGAGGTGGGTGCAGAGCTCGCCGCCCGGCTCGATGCCGAGATCGCGCGACGCCGGCTGCCGGTGTTGCGGCGCGCATGACGTCGAAAATTATTCTCCCTCTCTCCACACGCGGCGAGAGGGAGAAGATCGCTGGAGCGTGATGCCGATTCTTCGAATCGTCATCGCGCCCTATCTTCTTTGTTTGGGCATGATGTTTTCGGAAAACCGGTATCCACTTTTCCGGATCATGCTCTAGCTGACCAGCAGCCGATAGGTCATGACAGGCGCGAAGCCGAGCAGCATCGCCCAGATCGCGAATGACGACACCAGCAGGACGTCCTGCATTCTCTGGGCGTGCTCGCAGATCGGATATTTCGATTCGGTCATTGGTATCCCCCCGTTTTTTCTTGAGGGGATATCGATACGTGCAAAATTTTAAATTCACGTGCAAGGGTTCGCTTGCTTTTGAGGCTTCGCGGTCACCAGGTGTTAACCAGCGCGCGTGCGCGGGCGACGAGTTGCGCGGCGGACTTCGGCCATCGACCTCGCGATACAAGGAGTGTCGACCGGCCTTGCCGCACCGCCGTGGTTAATCGGCGGTAGCACCTGCGGTCAAATGCCAGCGAAAATGCGACCGGGATCTTAAAGCCGGACGCGTATCACTATCCCCGATAACAACAGAAAACGCGGGGGCGCGTCGTGAATTTTGAAAACAACAATTCCATCCCTGAGCAACAGGGCTTTACGACCGAGGACATTCTGTGGGCGGTCGGCATCTGGTCGGTGATCCTGACCCTGTCGCCGGTTGTCGTGTTTTATATGCTGATGGTGGCGTAAGGCCGCTGCTTCCTCCGTCCTCACGCCGACACAAAAGAAAAACGCGCGGAACCCGCGCGTCTTTAGAGTGCAAGCAGTCCCAACCCGACGGCGTTGTTACGCCGCCTGCTTGTGCATGGCGCCCGAAGCCGACGCATTCCCGCGGATCGCCTTGATCGAACGTTCGATCGCAGCCCACAGCCGGGTAATCTCGGCCGCGGCCCGGCCTTCCGCGTAATATTCGCGGGCGCCTTCGCCTTGACTGAGCGCCATCAGCAGATCCGCACGGTTGGTGATCTGACCGCTCCACACCGGCGCACGGAACTTGACCAGTGCTTCACGCGCGATGGCGACGATGCGGCTTTCGGCGCCGTCACGTTCGGCGGGCGCGCCGTTGATGACGACCGCGTAGGGCTTGCGCGCCGAGCGGCAGGTCTGAATCGTTTCCTGCACCGCGTTGACGTCGAACACGCCGGGCCGCGCCGGAATGATCACCATCGTGGCGTTGCGGATGGCGTCGTCGACGACGGCCGAAAGATTCGGCGGCGTGTCGATGAACACCCATTCGACCCCGTCACGCTTGGCTGCCGCAATGATGCCGCTGACGGAATTCACGGCCGCCTTGATCGGCGGTTCGTTGGTGCCACGCAGCTTGTGCCAGAGAGTCAGCGAACCCTGCGGATCGGCGTCGATCAACAGGATGGGTTTCGTTGCCTTATGGACATGCGCAGCGAGATGGGCAGCCAGGGTGCTTTTCCCCGAGCCCCCCTTACGCGAAGCGAAAACTATGACGTTCATACCTTGGCCTCCAGATTGACCCCAGAAGCCGAAAATGAATCACCGCGCTGATTCGTCAAAGAAAAATTTACGCCTTGCCGCGATGAAGCCACTGATTTGCCCACAAGGTTGCTTTTTGAGTCACACCGTGCGGTGCGATACAACCAAAAGGGGAGTCTCCAGAACCGCTTGACCGCCTATTGCATGGTTTTTGAGCGCTGGCGCTGGATCCATTTGCGCTCGATCCATCCGAGCGACCGTGCCATCGGCTTCCGCAGCACCGGCACATCCTGCGCGAACAAAAGGAGTCCGAGCGGCAGCATCCAGACTCCGAGCACCGGCAGGAAGCTGAAAACACCGCCGAAGATCAGGAGAACAGCGAGGGGGATTCGGGCGTAGCGCGACGACGGCTTCCGCAGCCAGCCGACGAATTTCGCCGGCCGCGGCGGCAGCTTGGCCTCGAACCAGGCAAAATGCCGGTCGAGCTCTTCCTGGTGGTTGCTCAATGAAGCTCTCCTCTGTCCCGGAGGTGTTCATTTGTCGCACCACCGCAAGGCGTCGGTCTGTCGCACGCCGGGGACTTGAAACGGCGCGCCGAGATCAGGTCGCGGCGGGTTTCTTCGCAGGCTTGCCTGAAGGTTTCGTCGCAGGCTTTTTGGCCGCCGGCTTGCGCGCCTTGCTGGCGACCGGCTTCCGCGCCACCGGCCTGATGTTGGTGGGTGCGCCCGCCGCGACTTCGTCCGGCTCGGGACCCGCCCTGAACTGCGCCCGGCACGGCGGCGAGAGCTGCGACTTGTTGCGGGCCATGCACGCCGTCACACGTGCCACGTCAGGGATATCCGAGCTGCAAAGCCGGAACGCATCGCTGGTACAGGCTTGCTCCTGCTCGGGGGTATAGGCCCGGCTGGCGGTGGACCACATCGAAACCGACAACGCCGTCGCCAGCAGCAATCCAAACCCGAAATGCCTGATCCGAAAAATCGCCATCAATCCCCCCAGGGCCAATCATTCAGCGAATTGTCGGTGAACGGCGGGGGATTCGCAAGGCGGGCTGCACTGCGCGCCAGAGCGCAAATGTCGCGGCACGCAGATTCGGATTTGACCGGTGTGAGGCGTGGTACAGTTGGGTGGGCTCGAACCACCGACCTCCTGTTCCACAGACAGGCGCTCTAACCAACTGAGCTACAACTGCATCTTTTGCGAGCCACCCCAAAGGGGGGTCGCGAATTCCGCGGAAACTAGGTGCAACGCCCCGCTTTGGCAAGGCCGCGCAGCCACTGATTATGGTCGTCGGCAAGGTTACGCGCGTTCAATTGCAGACGGGGTAAACTGGCCGAAATACCGCTGAAATGGTACCGGGACGGCACCAGCCCAGCAAAAAGCCCGGGCAACCGGCCCGGGCCTTTTTCAGCGAACGCCCGGTCGATCAGGCGGCCGGCTTGTAGAGCTTCGAGGCGGAGGCCTTGATCGGCTCGACGGTCTCGGTGGCGACCTTCTGGCCGAGCGCGGCGAGTTCCTTGGCCTGGGCCGAGAGCGTCTCGAACTGCTTCTTGGCGTGCGAGGTCCACAACTCCATCGCGGCGGCCGGCGTCTTCACGCCGAACAATTCCTGGGCGAAATCGAGCGAGGACGAGGTGTTGGCCTTGAAGAACTCGACCATCTTGGCCGAGTACTCGCTGGCGCCCTTGCTGGCAGAGGTGAACACCGCCTCGATGGTGCCGTTATGGGTTTCGGCGGCATCCTTGAACTTGGCGTAGCTGTCGCGGGCCTGCGAAACGCCCTTTTCAGCAAATGCGCGCATCTGCTCGGGGACTTCGAAGGGAATGATGGAGGCGGAGAACGGATCGGTGGAATTGGTCACGGCATGCATCCTTCACAATGGGGTTTAAACGAGGTTCCCCCTTCGCGAATGCCAGGCGGACAAGCGGCCTGAACCCGAAGGGAGCACGTACACAAACTCACGGAAGCGCCCATCCACGGGCCTGCCTAACTAGCACCCTTATCATGTCAAATTTGTGCAACGCAATGCAATTTCTGGTGCAATGCCGCATACGTGACCCGGACAGGATGCAGTTCCCAATCCGGCTATCCAGCGTTGCACGGCCCTCGCGAGACCGCTCAGATTTTCGGCTTCGCCGCGTCCATCGCCGCCTTGCCAGCGTCCATCGCCGCCTTGCTGACGATCTGTCCCATCTCGCTGGCCTGCTGGGCCAGCGCGCGCATCTGGCCCTGGACGTATTCGCTGTGCAGCCGCATCACCTCGGTCAGATCCTTGGCCTTCAGCAGCGACTGCGCGTGGTCGAGCGAGGCTTTCACGTTCTGCTCGGCATAGGAAACCGCCTTGGCCCCGATGTCCTTGGCGCCGGCGGCAACCGTGGCGCCGCGTTCCTCGATCGAGCCTGCGGCGGTCTGCGCCGAGGTGAGGAATTTATCAAACGCCTTGCGGGCCTGCTCGAAGCTGGCTTCCGCCATCGACCGCATTTCCTTCGGGATCTCGAAACGATCGTCGCTCATGGTCCACTCCTGTTGCGTTGGCAGGGACTACCGGATAACGCCACAACGCCTCGCCGGTATGACGCGGTGTCCAAAGGTTCCCCATCGTGGACCTCTCACCGCCGTTTGCAACTGGCCCAACGCCGCAGGCCACCAACCGGTTCAGCCGGGTTAAGGTTATCGCGGCTTTGGCGCCCCCCGGTCCGGCCCAGCCGTGGACCTGCCGCTCCCCGCTTGCGATAGTAACGATCCTTTAAGGCTGTCGGCATTTTGACGGCCAATTCTGCTGCCCGGACGATCATGTATTTGCGATGAATTTTGCCGAACTTCAGTTGCAGGCGCTCAGCGATCCGCGATTGGCGGCGTTTGCGGCCAGCCCGCTGCCGGGATGGCTGTGGGCAGCCGACGGCGCCCGCGTCCTGTGGGCCAATCCGGCGGGTGCCGCCGTGTTCGGCGCCGCTGACGGCGCCGCACTGGCGAACCGGATTTTCGGACCGGCCAATCACCATCGGCGGCAGGTCGCGCGGCTGGCCGGCCGGCTGCTCGCGAATGGCGCCATCCGGCTGGAACGGCTGCAGGGCTTTGGCGCCGCGCCCGGCATGCTCGCGACCTGCGGCTGCGCACGATTCGATTTCCCCGACGGCAGCCACGGCATTCTGATTGCCGCCGGCCATATCGCTTTGATCTCGCCCGGTGCGACGACGATCGTGCGCGAGCGTCCCGACGCAGCGGTACAGGACGAAGTCACATCATCCGCGTCAACGGTTGCTGCCGAGGTCGAACAGGCGGCCATCGCGCAGCCCGCACCGGCCTATGAACAGCCGTCGCAGTCGGGCGAGGCGCCCGCGGAATTCGCGCTGTTCGACGCCTTCGCCGAACCATCCGATGAACCGGCCGATGAGTCCTTCCTTACGCACGAGCCTTCCGATCCCGAACTGGAAAGCGTGCTGCAACTCGATCTGCCGCATGTCGAAGCGACGCCGGCAGAAACGCCGCACGTCGAAGCGAAACCGGATGTGACGATCGAACCGCGTTCGCACGAGCCATCGCCCTATGTCGAAGCCGTCGCCGACGAGCCCGCGAACATCGTCGCGCCGTCCAGCGTCGACGAACCGCAGCCTGCGCCGCTGCGCCGGCCGCTGCGCTTCATGTGGCAGATGGATCATGACGGCCGCTTCACGCTTCATACCGACGAGTTCATTCACCTGATCGGACCGCGGACCGCCGCCGGTTTTGGCCGGCCGTGGAACGAGATCGCCAAAACCTTCGGCCTCGATCCCGACGGCCTTGTCATGCAGGCTTTCGCCACGCGCGCGACCTGGAGCGGCATCGCGCTGAACTGGCCGGCCGACGGCGGCGGGTGGCTACCGGTCGAACTGTCGGGTCTGCCCGACTTCGATGCCGCGCGGAATTTTGCCGGCTACCGCGGCTTCGGCGTCTGCCGCGATCGCGACGCTCTCGCCCGGCTCGCAGACTTGCGCCGCCGGCCGTCGTTCGACGCCGCGGCCCCGCCGCCATGGTCGGCGGATATCATCCAGGCGGGCCCTGCCCCGGATATGCCGCCCGCGGAAATGCCCTTCGAAGAATCTGCCGACCCGACCGACGCTGCGTCACCTTCATCTGCAAGATTGTCTGATCCGACAGCGACAGAGACTTCACAGCCAACCGATCTGGAAACCACCGTGGAACCTCCGAAGGACGACACGTTAGAGGACACGTCAAAGGAAACACCGATGGAAACGCTCACGGAAATTCCGGCCGAAGCGCCCAAGGAAGCACCGATGGAAGCACCGATGAACGTGTTGCCGTTCCGGGCGCCCGGCGATGCCAGGCCGCTGTCGCTGACGCCGGTGGAGAACAGCGCCTTCAACGAGCTGGCGCGGCAATTGTCGGCGCGGCTCGACACCGACGGTGGCGCCGAGGCACCCGATGGTACCGGCATCGACGACACCGTGGTCGAGAAGCCGACAGCGGTAATCACATTCGAAGCTTCGCGCGAAGCGCCGGCCGCCGACACGCCGGAATGGCTGGCGCCGTCGGAGCCACCGGCACGCGGCGAAGCCCGGCGCGACAAGGCGCTGCTCGATTTGCTGCCGGTCGGCATCCTGATCTACCGGCTCGACCGCCTGCTCTACGCCAACCCGGCCTTCCTGACGCAGATGGGTTATCCGGGCCTGCACGCGCTGGAGGAGGCCGGCGGCCTCGACGCGCTCTATGTCGAACCCGGCGTCTCCAGCGCATCCTCGACCTCGGACACCGGCACGCCGGTGACGATTTCGGCGAGCCAGCCATTGGACGCGCAGGCGCCGCCGGCGGCGGCCGCCGCCCGGCTCTACACGATTTCATGGGACGGCGAATCCGCGCTGGCCCTGATCTTCTCCGGCACGCGCCATGAAAGCGCGGCCGTTGCGGCCGCGCTCGCACAGGCCGGCCAAGGCAGTGAAGCACTTGCCGCCGAAACCCGGGTCGCCGGAGCCGCGATCGCCGAACCACCGCCGGCCGGCCACGCCGGTGCCGAAGATCTCGGTGCCATCCTCGACACCACGGCCGAAGGCATCGTGATGTTCGATGCCGAAGGCAACATCAATTCGGCCAATCGCAGCGCCGAAGCGCTGTTCGGTCATGACGGCGATGAACTGGCGCGGCGCAATCTCGCCGACCTGTTCGCAGCCGAAAGCCGGCACGCGGTGTTCGACTATCTCGCCGCCATCAAGCAGGCCGGCGTCGCCAGCCTGCTCGATCACGGCCGCGAGGTGCTGGGCCGCGAGAGCAAGGGCGGCATGATTCCGCTGTCGATGACGATGGGCCGCACCCGCCCCGACGGTCCGAATTTCTTCGCCGTGTTCCGCGACCTGTCGCAGGCCAAGAAAACCGAGAACGAATTGCGCGAGGCGCGGCGGCTCGCCGAGCGCGCCGGCACCGCCAAGGCCGACGTGCTGGCCACGATCAGCCACGAGGTGCGCACGCCGCTCAACGCCATCATCGGCTTTGCCGAAGTGATGATCGGCGAGCGTTTTGGCGCACTCGGCAACGAACGCTATGTCGAATACATGAAGGACATCCGCGCCTCCGGCGAACGCGTGATCGCTGTCATCAACGACCTCTCCGACCTGTCGAGGATCGAGACCGGCAAGCTCGACCTCTCCTTCACCACGCAAAACCTCAACGAGCTGGTCGAGAGCTGCGTCGCCGTGATGCAGCCGCAGGCCAACCGCGAACGTATCATCATCCGCACCTCGCTGGCGCATACGCTGCCGCCGGTGGTGGCGGATGCGCGCGCGCTGCGCCAGATCACGCTGAACCTGATCGGCAACTCGATCCATCTCGCCAATGCCGGCGGCCAGGTCATCGTCTCCACGGCCTTGTCGGATTTCGGCGAGGTGATGCTGCGGGTTCGCGACACCGGCCACGGCCTCAACGACAACGAGGTCGCCCGCGCCCTCGAACCGTTCCGGACCCGGGCGCCGTCGGACCAGACCTCCGACAGCGGCGTCAGCCTGTCGCTGACCAAGGCTTTGGTCGAAGCCAATCGCGCCAAATTCCAGATCAGGACCGGCGGTCGCTCCGGCACGCTGATCGAAGTGGTGTTCACGAACGCGACGGCGAAGGCCTGACGATAAAAGTCAGATCCTCGCCAGAATGGCGGTTTTCAATTTCGCGATGCGGGCCTCGTCGCGCTTGTAGAACGTCCATTGCTTGACGCGCTTGGCGCTGACCAGCCCCGCTTTCGACAATACCTTCAAATGCTCGCTCACGGTGGGCTGGCTGACGCCGAGCTTCTCGGCAATCAATACGCCGCAGACCCCGTCCTTGACGAGGTCGCCGTCGATCTGGGCGCGAAAATGCGCCCGGGGGCGTTTCAACCACTCCAGGATCAAGAGCCGCCGGTCGCTCGCCAGCGCCCGAAAAGCGGACTCGACGTCGTCCTCAAAGGAAGCCATATTGCAAATTAGCTAAATGACTAATTCCTGTCAATTGCCGGAAAGCCCGTGGAGACCATGATGGTTGGACCTGATGACGCCATAACGCCGCAGGCTATCGCGCGATGCGAACAGGTGATCCGGCCCTATATCAGGCGCACGCCGGTGATCACGATCGATGGCAGCGAGTTCGGCGCGCCCGCCGGCCCGCTTACGCTCAAGCTCGAACTGCTGCAGCATTCGGGTGTGTTCAAGGACCGCGGCGCTTTCAGCAACCTGTTGACCCGCGAGATACCGGCCGCCGGCATCGTCGCCGCATCCGGAGGCAATCATGGGGCGGCGGTGGCCTATGCCGCCAGGCGGCTGGGAAAACTGGCCAAGATTTTCGTCCCCAGTATTTCTTCGCCGGCCAAGATCGCGCGCATCCGCGAATACGGCGCCGACCTTACAGTCGGAGGCGACGGCTATGCCGAGGCGCTCGCTGCCAGCGAGCGCTTCGCCGAGCAGACCGGCGCAATGCAGGTCCGGGCGTTCGATCAGTACGAAACCATCATCGGCCAGGGGACGCTCGCGCTGGAACTTGAAGCGCAGGCACCCGATATCGACACGCTGCTGGTTTCGGTGGGCGGCGGCGGGCTGGTGGCAGGGATCGCGGCCTGGTACGCCGGCCGTATCAAGGTCATCGGCGTCGAGCCATCGGCGTCGCCGACGCTGACCCGGGCACTGGAAGCCGGACGTCCCGTCGATGCCGATGTCGGCGGGCTGGCGGCGGATTCGCTGGCGCCGCGCCGCGTCGGCGAACGGGTTTTCCCGATCGCGCAAAAATACGTGCACCGCACCGTGCTGGTGACCGACGATGCGATCGCCGAGGCACAGTGGGCGTTGTGGCGCGCCTTGCGCATCGTGGCGGAGCCAGGCGGCGCTTGCGCCTTCTCCGCAATCTCATCCGGCGCATACCGGCCGGCCGCCGGCGAACGTGTCGCGGTCGTCATCAGCGGCGGCAACACCACCGCGGTCAATTTCGACCTCAAGCGCTGAACCAACATCGGTTTCTGTCCTTCCTGGCGGCCCGCGGCGCCGCTGCGAGCATCTGTCGCGTTTGATCGCGCGCGCCACGGCACAATTTTTGCTCGAATCCATCTGCTTGAATGCATCCGCACCCGGACCGCCTATTTTGCAGGCATTTTGGACCGATCGATTATGCGCGCCCTTGTCGTTGCCGATTTGCATTATTCGTTGCCGCAGTTCGACTGGCTGCTCGCCGCAGCCCCCGAATTCGACCTCGTCATCTTTGCCGGCGACGCGCTCGACATCGGCTCGATTGTGGATTTCCGCGCCCAGATCCTGGTCGTGAAGAAATACCTGTCGCTGCTGTCAGGCCTGACCCGCGTCATTCTCTGCTCGGGCAATCACGACCTCGACGAACGCAGCCCCGAGGGCGAGAAGATTTCGCGCTGGGTCGGCGAGATCAGCGAGCTCGGCATCGCCTGCGACGGCGACAGTTTTGCGATCGGCGACACGCTGTTTACGGTGTGTCCGTGGTGGGACGGGCCACTGGTCAAGCAGCGCATCGAGGACCAGTTGCGCGACGCTGCCGCGCGACGGCTGCCGCGCTGGATCTGGGTGCATCACGCGCCGCCGGCGAATTCGCCGACCAGCTGGGGCGGCAAGCGGTTTTTCGGCGACGTCGAACTGGTACAATGGATCGAGCGTTACCGGCCTTCGATGGTGATCTCGGGCCATGTGCACCAGTCGCCGTTCATTCCCGACGGATCGTGGTTCGACCGGCTCGGCGACACCTGGGTGTTCAATGCCGGCCTGCAGCCCGGACGACCGCCGGTCTACATCGTGCTCGATATCGATGACGGCGCGGCGTTCTGGCTGTCGGCGGAAGCCGGACAGTCGATCGACCTCAAGGCGCCGCTCAAGCGGCCGGCCGCGCCGATCCAGATCATGCCCTCCTGGCTCACATCCTTGGATCGGATTGCCGATCCGAGCCTGGCGCCACCTGCGACGGCGGCAGGTTGATCATGCTGTGCAGGAGTTCGCTCACCATCGAAAGGTGATTGCCGTGGCCGGCATACTGGTGCGTGAGGTCGGCGAGGTAGGTGGTTGCAACATTGAGGCGCTGCGCCAGCAGCCGCGCGATCAGCAGCGTCACCTCCGGCTGGTCGCGCAGAAACGACGCGGCATCGTCGAACTCGTAGATGATCGAGTCGGACGCCGCACGAACCGTCGCGGTGTGCGGCTGGTCGAGCAGAACCGACATTTCGCCGAGCATCGCGCCGGGCTCGGTCAGGACAGCGACAGGGACGTCGCCCTTGATGACTTCGAGCTTGCCCGCCATCAGCACGAACAGATGCCCGGTCTTGCCGCCCTCGTGCAGGATCAGCGTCCCCTCGGGCACCTTCCGCTCCACCCCACCGCTGCAATAGTCCAGAACCGCGCGCATCAGCATGATCTCCGCTTACGACCAGACTAGGCAGGAAGGCTGCCAAGGTCGAACGGTAACAGGAGACGTGCTGCTCAAATTGTCGGCAATGACAAGCTCGCGATTGAGCAAACCGGCGGCGACGTGGTCGCCGGCACAAGGGCGCGATGGAGGCGTGAGGCGAACGCACGCTTATTCCCACATGTCCGGCCGGACTCGCCCGGCGATGCCGCAATCGACAACGCGTTCGGCCGGGTTACGATCGACGATCAGCCGCAGCAGATCCGGCCGTGAATAATGCCCGCCGATGTCGCTGACCGCCTTGGCCGCCAATACCACCTCCAATGATCCTTCCGCGATCAGGATCGTTTCGCCCTCGGCCGGACCGGCGATAATCTCGCCGCGCGGGTCGATGATGTAGCTGTCGCCGGTATATTCGACGGTCGACAGCGTCCGGTACCGCTCCGGCGTCTCGGCATGCAGGCGCCGGCCGCCAGCCGCGATGACATAGCAAGCCGCCTGGGAAGCAAAGGCGCGCGACAGCAGCAACTGACGCGGCCACAGCGGCGTCGGCGATGGCGGCGCCGACAGCGGCTCGCGCCCCGGCCACGCCGCGACATGGATCTGCGTGCCTTCGGCCGCAAGTGCATAGCCCGGCAGCATCGTGTTGTGCTCCCAGCAGTTCAGGCCACTGATCCGGCCGTAGGGACGGTCGTAGGTTCTCAAGCCCACGGCGTCGCCGTCGCCCCATACCGAACGTTCGTTGAAGGTCGGCCTGATCTTGCGGTGGCGGCCGAGAATCCTGCCCTCCCGGCCGATGAACAGCAGCGTACAATAGACCGTGCCGCCGCTCGCTTTGTCCCGTTCGGCGACGCCGATCACGACGTCGACGCCGGCATCCTTTGCCGCTGCGCATAGCCGGTCGGTGTCAGGGCCGGGAATCTCCACGGCGTTGGCGAGATATTCCGCCATCGCCTGAAAGGTCAGCGGCGTGGTCGGCGCATGGGCGAAGAACGGATAGCCGGGAAGCCAGGTCTCGCCGAACGCCGCGATGGTGGCGCCCATTGCGCCCGCCTCGCCGACCAGACGGCAGGCCTTGTCGGTCGAGGCCTCGCGGTCGAACGGCACGGCGGAGGCCTGGACGGCGGCGAGCGTGAAATGCGCATGATCGGTCATGGCAGGGTCATTCCGCACCCTTGCGCACGGCATCGAGCGCGCCTTCCAGCAGTTCGAGCGCCTTGACACGGCGGCGTCTCGCCAGCCGCTCCTCGCCGACCTTGCGCTCGTGTTCGCCGGCGATGAAGGCCTGAATGTCCGGCAGCGGGCGGATCACGCCGCGGCTGCCCCATTGACCGTCGGGAACCTCGGTCGGAAACACCCAGACGCGCGGCGCCACCTCTTCGTATTTTCCACCGTCCGCACGTACCACGGCGTCGGTGACTTCCTTGACCAGCGACTTTCGCGAGGCGTCGGTGTACTGGCCTTCCGGCACCGTCGGCACGATACGGTAGCGCGGTTTTTCCGATCGCTGGCCGCCGACGAACACCGCTGCCGGCCGGTGCAGAAACACCACGGAAACGCTTTGCGCAATCGCGTTGTCGACGCTGAATCCTTCGTGTGCGATCAAGATATCCGTGATGTTCTCGAGCAGTTGCTGTTCGGCTTCAGGCGTCAAGGCACCTTCGGGAATCGTCGCATCGATCATCGGCATGGCACACCTCATCTGTTGATGAGGTGTGGTCTACGAGCGCGGCCAATCATATCCCAGTGGCAGTATCGCCATCTTTCGAGGCAAATCGGACATCCGTCAGCGCAACGGCGCTGCGGATGGAAGGGGGCCGCGGCCAGCTGCGCTTCGCGAAAAGCGGAGCTGGTATTGGCGCGGCGACAGCCCGGTCTCGCGCTTGAAAAGGCGGCGGAAGGTCGAGAGATCGCCGTAACCGACGCGCGCACTGACCGCATCGACGTTCAATGCCCTGGTCTCCAGCAGCCGCTTGGCGACGTCGACCCGCAGCGTCTGCAGGTAATGCAGCGGCGGCTCGCCGGTCGCGAGTTTGAAGCGCCGGTTCAAGGTGCGTTCGCTGACCGCCAGATGGCGCGCGAGTTCGGCGAGGCTGAACCCCCGTTGCAGCGATTTCTCCATCCAGCGCTGCGCCCTTTCCACCAGCACGTCCGAATGAACCGGCGCATCCGGCAGGCTTGAATAGGAGGACTGTGAGACGCGGTTGGTGTCGATCAGCATCATCTTGCCGGTGGTCGCCGCGACGTCGCGGCCGGCAAATTTTTCCACCAGACGAAGCGCCAGGTTGAGCGAGGTCGTCACCGCGCCGCTGCACAGGATGTGGTTCTGTTCGGTCAGTATTTCGGACACACGCAGATCGACTTCGGGATAACGCTTCGCAAACGTCCTGGCCTGGGCCCAATGCGTCGTCGCGACGCCGCCGTCGAGCAGGCCGGCCTCGGCGAGAATGAAGCTGCCGGTGCAATAGGATGCCAGCCACGCGCCGCGCTCGTGCTGGCGGCGCAACGCCGCGAACAACGGCTTGAGGCGATCGGGTCGTTCGAAGAAATGCTCGATATTGGCGATAAAGGGACCGGTCACGATGATGGCGTCGGCCGCGGCCCTTGCATTGATCTGGCCGTCCACCGCGACGACCTGGCCGGAAGCGGTCTGCACCGGCTTGCCGTCAAGCGACTCGATGCGCCATTGCAGCGATGGTGTCCCGGCGCGGCGGCCGTCCTTTCGCTCTGCCAACACCCGGTTGGCGGCGGTGAAAACGTCGATCGATCCTGCGACGCCCGAGGCGAGAATGCCGTCATAGACCCAGATCTTGATGTGCGGCATCGCCATGTCCGATCTTACACATAAAGTGGTAATACTGCCACTGCCGGATCTCGGCGGCAATATGGCCGATGACAGCCTAGATCGCCCGCACGAACCGCCGAAAACCCGGCGCGCCGGTCAGCGCCTCGAAATCCGGACCGCGCTTCTCTTCGGCAAAGGCAAAGCCGGCCTTGGCGTAGCTTCGCTCGGCCAAATCGTTGCCGATCAGGAACGAGATCGAGGCCCGCGAAAAACCCGCGGCGTTGCCGCTCGCGAGCGCATGTTCGATCAAGGCTTGCACCAGTCCCCGGCCGCGATACGCAGGTAACGTCGCGACGTGCTCGAGCAGCCAGTCGCCTTCCTCGCCCTGCACCCAGCAATTAGCGGCATAGGCGCCGCGCCGGGATATCTCCGCCAACTCCGCCTCGCCCAATCCGCGTTCGCCGGCCACGGCCGCGATCGCCGCGCGGGCGGCAACGAGCGTACCCGAAGCCGGCAATGCGCAGAGCGCCGCCGCGGGCTCACCATCGACTTCGGCAATGTTGAACTGCGAAACATGCCACCACGAGCGCTGTTGCGCGGTCGCGAGCCGTTCGACGAAAGCGAGGCATTGCGGCTCCGGCACGTCCAGCGTGATATCGAACCAGCCGCGCGGCCGCGGGCCGCGCTGCGCCGCCAGAATGTTGCGGGCGATAAAGCCGGCGTCTTCGGGACGCGCGGGACGGATCACGGGTTGCGACCGTCCCATGCTTTTTCAGGCGTTCTTCAGCGCCACCCGAAACTCGGCTTCGGTCTTGGACTTCACTTCGTCGAGCGTGACGCCGTCGGCGAGTTCGATCAGCGCCATGCCGTCCTTGCCGTGCTTGTCGATGGTGAACACCGCGAGATCCGTCACCACCATGTCGACGACCTTCTCGCCGGTCAGCGGCAGGTTGCAGGTCTTCAGCAGCTTGGCGCCGTCCTTGGCGGAGTGCTCCATCACCACGACGACGCGCTTGACGCCGGCGACGAGGTCCATCGCGCCGCCCATGCCCTTGACCATCTTGCCGGGGATCATCCAGTTGGCGAGGTCGCCGTTCTGCGCCACCTGCATCGCGCCGAGGATCGACAGGTCGATATGGCCACCGCGCACCATGGCGAAGGATTCAGCCGAGGAGAAATAGCTGGTGTCGGGCAGTTCGCTGACCGTCTGCTTGCCGGCGTTGATCAGGTCGGCGTCTTCCTCGCCCTCGTAGGGGAACGGCCCCATGCCGAGCATGCCGTTCTCGCTCTGCAGGGAGACGTCGATGCCGTCGGGGATATAGTTCGAGACCAGCGTCGGGATGCCGATGCCGAGGTTGACGTAATAACCGTCGCGCAATTCCTTGGCGGCGCGAGCCGCCATCTGTTCACGGGTCCAGGCCATTAGACTTCACTCCCCGTTGCGGCGGCCGGCGCTTTTGCGGGGCGCGGGCGGGTGTTGCGGAACTCGATGCGCTTCTTGCCAACCCCGACATCGACAATGCGCTTGACGAAAATACCGGGGGTGTGGATGTGGTCCGGATCGATCTCACCGGCCGGCACCAGGTGCTCGACCTCCGCGACGGTGACTTTGGCGGCGGTCGCCATCATCGGATTAAAATTGCGCGCGGTCTTGCGATAAACCAGGTTGCCGGCGGTGTCGCCCTTCCAGGCGTGGACGATGGCGAGGTCGGCGAACAGCCCGCGCTCCATGATGTATTTCTCGCCGTCGAATTCCTTCACTTCCTTGCCTTCGGCGATCAGCGTGCCGACGCCGGTCTTGGTGTAGAAGGCCGGGATACCGGCGCCGCCGGCGCGGATGCGCTCGGCCAGCGTGCCCTGCGGGTTGAATTCGAGCTCCAGTTCGCCGGCGAGGTATTGCTGCGCGAACAGCTTGTTCTCGCCGACATAGGACGAGATCATCTTCTTGATCTGCCGTGTTTCCAGCAGACGGCTGAGCCCGATGCCGTCGACGCCGGCATTATTGGAAATCACCGTCAGGTTCTTGACGCCGGATTCACGAATGGCGTCCGACAGGGTCTCGGCGATACCGCACAGACCAAAACCGCCGGACATGATCATCATGCCGTCCTTGAGAACGTCCGCGAGTGCCGATTTGGCGTCGGGATAAACCTTTTTCATGGAAAAATGACCTGATGGAGGGCACGGCCCGGGGCCAGCGATATCAGGGATTATTAGGCGAAATCTTCGCACTGCGTCAATGACGGGGGATTTCTGCGTTTTTGGCCTTGCCAAGGCGACCCGGACCGACTCCAAGATGGCCTTGAAAGCGTCAAGAAAAGCCTTCAGGTTGTGTGGGTTGGCACCGGCTCGAAATGTCGCCTGCCCCACTCAACCAGACCTCAACACCGCAACCAATTTCGGTTTAGTCAGATCCGGATATGTCATTGACGATGGCCCAAGGAATGAAGCGCCTGGGGATGCCGATCGCGGCGCTGCTGGGCGCGGCGTTGATCGGCTTGGTCGGGACGTCCTGGTTCCTCAACCGGGACGCGCTGCGCGAGGCGGTGGAAGCCCAGATCCGCGCCGTCACCGGGCTCGATCTTGTCATCACTGGTGCGATCGACGTCTCGGTATTTCCGGGCAGCTATGTCTCGTTCCACGATGTCGGGCTGAAGGGCGGCGGCACCACCGATCCCGCGCTGCAGGTCGATGTGCTGACCGCGAATTTGCGGCTGCTGCCGCTGCTGCTGCGCCGCTTCGAGATCGCCGACGTGATGATGCTGCGGCCGCATATCCGCGTCGTCAGGGACGGCAACGGCGAAAGCAACTGGACGCCGTTCGTCGAGACCATCGCCCGCGCCATGAAGCCCGGCGCCGAGAACCAGGTGTCGTTCTCGGAAATCCGGATCCAGGACGGCGTGCTCAATTACGAGGACGCCACCAACCACGTCTCCGAACTGCTCGGGGATATCGACCTGTCGCTGGCGTGGCCGTCGATCTCGCGCTCGTTTGCCGCGACCGGCCAGTTCGACTGGCGCGGCGAGCGGGTCGACGGCTCGATCTCGGCCAGCGATTTCGTCGCGATGCTGTCGGGCGAGCGCTCCGGCCTCAAGGCGCGGCTGGCCTCGGCGCCGCTGAAACTCGCCTTCGACGGCACGGTAGCCAACCGCACCAGCCTGATGACGGAAGGCACTCTCACCGTCGACAGCCTGTCCTTGCGCAACGCGTTGCGCTGGCTCGGGCAATCGGTGCCCGGCGGCGGCGGGTTCGGACGATTTGCACTGAAAGCCCGCGCCAATGTCGTCGGCGCCTCGGTCGCATTGACGAATGTGAATGTCGAACTCGACGGCAATGTCGCCGAAGGCGTCATGACCATTGCCAATAACGGTCGCCAGACGCTGCAGGCGACGCTGGCCGCAGGAGCGCTGGATTTCACGCCCTACATCTCGACCTTCCGGCTGCTGGCCAGCGGCGCGCGGGACTGGAACCGGCAGCTGTTCGACCTCAACTCGCTGTCCTCCACCGACCTCGACATGCGGCTGTCGGCCGCCAAGGTCACGGTCGGCCCCACCAAACTCGGCCGCACCGCGTTCGGCGCCAATCTGCGCGGCGGCGCGCTGGCGCTCTCGGTCGGCGAGGCGCAGGTCTATGGCGGCATCGCCAAGGGCTCGTTCGGCATCGCGCGCTCGGACGCGGTCGCCGACGTCAAGGCCCAGTTCCAGTTCACCGACGTCGACCTGCAGGCCTGCGCCAGCGAATTGTTCGGCGTCAGCAAGCTGTCTGGCCGCGGCAATATCAGCGTCTCGCTGGTGGCCTCGGGCTCAAGTCCGTTCGGCCTCGCCTCCTCGCTCGACGGCAGCGCGACCCTGACCGGCCACGACGGCGCCATCGCGGGCTTCAATGTCGAGCAACTGCTGAAGCGGCTGGAGCGCCGGCCGCTGTCCGGCGGCGGCAATTTCCGCTCCGGCTCGACGCCCTATGACAATCTCACCGTTTCGGTGAAGTTCAACGACGGCGTCGCCACCGCCGAAGACATCCGCGTCGAAAGCGCGGCAACCCGCCTGACGCTGACCGGTACCGCCTCGGTGCCGACGCGCGAATACGACCTCAAGGGCGTCGCCAGCCTGACCTCGGTCCCCGGCGCCCCGCCCGGCTTCGACCTGCCGTTCGTGGTGCAAGGACCGTGGGACGATCCGCTGGTATTTCCCGATCCCGACAGCCTGATCCGCCGCTCGCCGGGCGCCTCGCAGCTGCTGGACTCGCTCAAGGACAGCAAGGCGCGGGATGCCGTGAAATCGGTGATCGAGCGATTGACGGGTGGTGGACGGCCGGCTGCGCCGGCGGCGGCCGACTCAAAATAATAACCGTGTAACCATCGTACGGCGCATTGCCGTGCTCGCCTCTTGCTAACCGGAAACGATCTGAACGATATCGCTGACCGTGGCGTACGCGACAGCAATCACTATCAAAGCGGTGCAAGTGTGCAGAAGCAATCTCTTGTATGCAGGTTGATTTTCACGCTCAACCGCAAACTCCCCTGCGAACCTCTTTGAAAGAAGAAGCACCAGTAGCGCAAGAAGACTCAGGATTGCCGCTGCAACAGCCCACATGACGGTCAAATTTACGACCAGCTTGATAATCTTGAACGGGGCATAGACCGCCGATACCACCGTGAGAAAGTAATATGCGGCCCCCGCATAACGAGCGATGCTGCTGGTCAGCCAAAGGCCCATCACAACCAGCACAGATGCTATTGGGTGAATCGGCATCAGCTGCACTTGGGGCATCGTCACCTTCGCATAGATCGAAAACATGCAATGCAACGCCGCGATCACAGCGGCCAGATAAAGCGTTGCTCTGTAACCCCATCGGTCAAACACGTGCATCTCCCCCAAGATGTGCGATCATGCTGCCGCAACCGAGATCTGGCAAGTGGGGCCTGGGCGAGCGCTTGTACCCGCCAACACCGGTCGCGCTCGAAATTTTCCACGCTGACAAAGACGCTCCACGACCAGTCGATGCAGTTTGACATGAAGCTCCCTTC
>JAIEPP010000683.1 GCA_019748335.1 Xanthobacteraceae bacterium | reverse complement strand
GAGACATATTTGGTTGTCCAAATCCGCAATCGCAGCGATCAATGCGTTCAATAGACGGGCAATACCAACTCCATGGGGCGTCGACGTTTGCTTCTCGCGTATGAGCACGACCGTGCTCGCGGCTGCCGCGGTCAAACATCCGAGCAATTGTTCCGGGGGCGAAATGACGCACTTTTCTTTCTCGACCCAAGCAAGATGTGTTCTGCCGGTCTTGACAGCAAACGCTTCAAAGAACCCGACAGGCATCGAGATCGACACCCAACGATGGATGCCGCACGACGCGAACGTAAAATCGCTCCCAGGCGGAAGTACAACGAAGTCCCGAGGCTGAAGGATATGACCGTCGAAAATCAGGCGATCGGCAATTTGCTGGTCCTGAAAAATGAACGTCAAGGTATCCGAAGGCGAAATGCCGTGCAAAATCTTGGAGCCTCCCTCCACGCCAAATTGCAAGATGATCGAATCCAATTTGCAATGACCTACCGACCAGGGAGCTTGACTGGGACCCGTCAGCAGGAAATTCACCGTCGCTCCGATAACCATGTCAGAATATTCGTCAAAGCTAAGGCTGTGTAATGGTACGTCGCTAGCAGCCTCCAACGGAAATGTCCTCCCATTCGGCTTCGTACAGACTCGCCTACGGCTTCATCTTGATACCAGGCATCGCCCGCACGCCCTTGAACACGATAGCAACTGCTTCGATGACCGGCTTGCTGGGCGTGGCCTTGCAGCACTGAATGACCTCTTGCCCCGCTGCTTTCGCTCTCTTCACGTTGCGACCATGCTTACGTGCGGGACCTGCGGCAGCTCTGATCCACGACGTGGTGAGCAACCTCGCGTCTTCCTGCCAGCCGCCCGCAAGTCGAGCGCAGGTCGGCGCTGAACGTCGAGTTATCCTTCGCTATCTGCGCAGGCGTCTGTGAGTCGCGCCCGAACTCGCGCCGGTCAAAAACGGCCCGCACGAGTCCGCGCGCTCAAGTCACTTTCCGGGCAGCATGATCGGTCCAAGTGCCATCAAACCCGCTTGATACCAGGCGGCTGCCATGTCCCCTCGCCCGCCGGCAGGACCGACGGCGCTTCCGGCCTCGGCCAGTACAGACGCATGACGAGATAGATTTCTCCGTTCGGCGCCGGGAGCCAATTGGCCTCCTTGTCGGCGCCCGGCGACTTATTCTGGATGTAGAGCGTCAGCGACCCATCGGCATTCTTCTTCATGCCGGGCAGCATCGGTGAATTGATCAGATAGCGGCTGATCGGATTTTCGATCAGCAACTGTGTCTTGCCGTCGTACATGGTCACCGACCAGAACGCGTTCACCGGCGGCAATTGTCCGGCTGGGAACGTAAGGGTGTAACTGTGCCTGGAACCATCGAGGGCCTCGCCATCGGCAGTCGTCCTCGTCTGCGGATAGACGGCCTCGAGCGCGTCGTTGCCATAGATGCCGCCCTTTGCCGCAGCGGCGCGCTTCAACCAGTCGCCGCTGAAGAATTGCCGGTCTCCGAACAGCGACCCGATTTTCCATCCGTTTACGTTTCTCTGTCCGTTGGCAAGATACTTTTCGACCTTCTCTTCGCCGTCTCTCATTCCCAGCCCGACTTCAATCTTGTGCGTCAGTGGAAGATCCCTGAAGTCGAAGGTCTTGCCGGCCCCGACGCCGATGCGGGCGAGCTTGGCGCGGATCTGCGTTTCCTCCGGCCCGGCCGGGGCGAACTGCAAGGCGAAGTCGAGGTACTCGAAGAAGTTCTTCTTCACCAACTCCGCATTGGCCTTGGGAAAGTCGATGGCCGGTGCAGCGGCCGGTGCGGGTTGCTTGAGATAGGCCGATAGGGGCTGCACTTTGTAGCCCGCCTGGACCTTCTCGACATTCGGCATATCTGCAGCATCGAAAAGCTGTGTGCGGTAGGCAATGATCGAAAACTGCGTCGAGGACTGGAAGACCTTCTTGATACCGGACGGGGTAGCGCCCTTCCAATCGGGACCGACCACCATATAGTCACCGGGCTCGCTGCCGGTCGCACGGCTGCCGACATATCCGTAGTTGAACGTGTTGCCGTCGCACAGCATTACCGAATAATAGCGCGCCTTCTCGACAGCCGGCACCGAAAACACGATCGGTTCGGCACGCAGATCGGTCCATACGACCGAGTACGGTGTGTCGCTGTTGGGGGTTATGACGGCCGTGTCTTTGTACGTGAAGACCCTCGCCTCGTTATTGATCTGATTGAACGGCGCCTTGAATTGCCCCGAGTTCTTGTCGACAGCATACTCATACATGACCGCGTAATTCATTACGATCGGCAGCCCGTAGATGAATCCTTCCTCGGCGATCGCCTTGGCCTCGCGGATGTCAGGCCATTCCGCTTTGGCCTGTGCGTTTGCCGGGATGGCTTTCGCCGCCGTGACAGTGATCGCAGCCAGCGCTGCGGAACGAAGCAGATCGCGTTTTGTAAACATCGGAACAATTCCTTTCGGTTCGCAGCTTGCGGTCAAGCGAGTTTGGTAACAGGTAAATGTTTGCCCCCCTGTGCGACGGTTGGCTATGCAAAAACGGGCAATCCCGGCCCGCCCGGATGTCCGCCCTTCGCACATATTGGTCGACCGCGGCTGACTACACCCGCCGCCCGGCGCCAGCCCTAATAGCAGCGCGTGTAAATGCGCCCGTAGGGATCGACCGCCTGAACGCAACGCGCTGGGGCAACCGGCACAGGCGCCACCACGAACGGCGCCGCATAGGCGGCTCCCGCCGCCACCGCGCCCACGGCAACGGCGCGCCGCGTCGTCCGGCGGGCCACGCCGGCATAGCTCATCGGCGTAAGCGGCCGCCCGATCCTCGCCTCGGCCGAGGAGACCAGAGCGGAGTTCGGATCCAGCGGTGACTGCCCGTTCCACAACAGCGCCGCGGCACCGACGATCGCGATAGTCGAGAGACGAACGAGAGTTTTCGATATGAGGATCATTTCTTGGCTCCTGTGCTGGCGACGCCGTACGGTACTTCGTCGATGTCGCCGAGTTCGCCCAGCGCCAGCTTCTTGGCGGACTGTTCCGGCTTGAACGCAAACGCATCCGCCGGCAGATCGGTCTTCCATTCCTTGATGCGCAGGGTGTATTGCGGCGCTTCGCCGACGCCCTTGCTGGTGATCACATATTTGCGCGGGATCGGCCTGGCGCCGGATTCGACCCAGATCTGCCAATCGGTTTCGACGTTGCGGAATGCCAAATGGTCACATTCGACGCCGTCGATGACGCCCTTCCCGATCACGGCGCCTTCGACAACGTCCGCCATCATCACATCGAACACGTTCGGTAGCAGCAGGTCGGCCCCGGGGGCGACGACGCCGTTCTTCTCGCGCAGCACGTCGATCAGTTGATCGGCGGTCCCTTCGGCTTCGATCTGGGCGTAATTCTTGGTGTCCTTGTCGTTCGCGGTGACCAGCTTGCCATCGAACACGACTTCGACGTCGCGATAGCCGCCCGTGCGCGTGGCGCGGAGCTTGTCCGGACGGCTTAGTTGCACCTGCCCGGAGCTGGTGAACTGAATCTTCTGCAGGGTGGAGGTGATGACTTCGATGTCCGAATCGTAGGTGACCGATATGGTCTTCTGGCTCGCCACGTAGTCCGACATGGCCTTGAGAAGTTTGCTCGCGCCGTCTTCCTGAGCATGGGCATGTGGTGTGCCCGAAACGATCAGGGCTGACGCCAGCCCGGCCGCGACGAGGCTAAACGCCCCGGCTTTGCGTATCAACGCCTGCCTCATAACGCTCTCCTTGCTGGTCACGACGATTCCGGCGAATGGTCTCGCTTGCCGGCCACCATGGAGAGGTCACGCTGCATCGACTATGCAAAAACCAGCACGACGACCGTTTGGTACGAAGGTTTTCACCGGGCCGATTTTGCATAGCGCGCATTGATCGATTGCCGGCTAATGGCGATCTCGTGCCTGAACGATTGGGGCTCCGCCGTGGTCATTATCCTGTGCCTTTATGTAGCGGCGATGTGGGCCCTCTTCTCCAGATTCAAACTCGTGCGCTGGGGATGGCTGTCGGGAACGATGTCGATACTGATCGGCGCGTTTATCCTCGCGGCATTCCTCGCGCTGTTTAACTACCTGACGCCGTCGGGCAGGGTGACCGTCGCTGGCCGGGTGGTCGAGGTGACGCCGAATGTGACGGGTCAGGTGGTGGCGATTCCGGTAAGGCCGAACGTGCCGGTGAAGTCAGGTGACATCCTGTTTCAGATCGATCCGGCACCATTTCAATACAAGGTAACGCAGTTGCAGGCATCGCTCGCTGCCGGAAAACAGCAAGCCGAGATCCTGAAGTCGAACTACGACCAGGCAACCGCAAACGTCGCCGGTCTGACCGCACAAGTTTCGTACAACGCGAAACGCCTGGCAGACATTCAGAAGCTCGTCGCTGACGATGCCAACACGCAATTCCAGGGACAGGATCGCCAGAATCAGTACGAGACGTCGCTGGCGCAGCTCAACGTGGCCAAAGCCGCTCAGCAGAGCGCCAAGCTCGCCCTGGATTCGGAAATCGGTGGGGTGAACACCTCCGTTGCCCAGATTCAGGCCCAACTGGAGAATGCCAACTGGGAGCTATCGCAGACAACCATTCGTGCGCCGGCCGATGGCTATGTCACATCCGTTGCGCTCACCGTCGGTGATCGTGCCCTCCAGGCACGCTCAACGATGTCGTTTATCGTCGAGAATGAAATTACAATTATCGGACTGTTTTCACAAAACGGCTTCCAGACGATCAAGGCCGGCGCGCCAGTCGATATCGTGTTCGACAACGCCCCCGGACGGATCTATCACGCGAAGATCATGGAAATTCCAAAGGGGATTGGCCAGGGACAGATTGCCACATCCGGTACACTGGCGCGGACCAATGAAATCGGTGGGGCGTCGACCTTCCCGGCGGTGATCTCCATTCCGGACGAAATGAGCCGCGAGTCGCTCCGGCTCGGGATGTCTGGAAGCGCAACCGCCTTTGCTGCGAATGCCGGCGTTATCGGGCTGCTCGCCTCCATTCTGGTCTGGGTCAGCTCCTACACGGCCTACCTCTAGCCAATGCGATCTGCTTCGCGCGGGTCCCGGATACCCGACGTATTTCGGCATAATGGATGCCAAAATATTGCTCGGCATTGCTCCCGTGGACTGGTTAGTTTCAACTCCCGGCGTTATATTTCCAATCGGATAACCGCCGCCTGATATCGTTCCTGACTTCGCTAAAGCGCCCGCCCCCAGTTGCTGCATCACGGCTCCCGAAGCGATTCCGAACGAGAGATGACTAGTGCACCTGTAATACATATTGTCGACGACGACGCCTCGTTCCGGGCGGCGATTTCGCGTGTATTGAAGGTCTCCGGCTTCGAGATTGCCGACCATGAGTCCGCAAGTTCGTTTTTGCGCAGCATCGAGACTGCCAAGCCCGGTTGCATTCTTCTCGATGTGAACATGCCATCGTTCGATGGACTGCAACTCCAGGAAGAACTCGCGAAGCTGTCGCACGGCTGGCCGATTGTCTTCATGACCGGCCGGGGTGACGTACCCACGAGCGTGCGCGCGATCAAGGCCGGCGCTGAAGACTTTCTGCTGAAACCCGTATCCAGGGAAACACTGCTCGATGCGATCCGCCGCGCCCTCGCCGGATTTGAGGCGACGAAGCAGCAGCAGGATCAGATCAATACGCTCAGATCCTTGATAGCGACCCTGACACCTCGGGAAAGCGAAGTCTTTGCGCTTATGGTTCGGGGCAAGATGAACAAGCAGATCGCCTTTCAGCTTGGCACATCCGAGCGAACCATCAAGGCACATCGGCATATGGTGATGGAAAAGCTGCAGGTCCAATCTTTTGCGGAGGCTGTCTCGATCGCCGAAAAGACGGGATTGCTCGCACCGCCGGCAAAAGACGTCGAAAATCCCTGATCGGGATTTTCGACGAGATCGCAACTTCGAATCGCCGCGAGACAAGGCGGGTCTTCGCGACGACCGTAAGCTGCCGTCAGCTCAAGGGCACACGTCCCAGAAACCCTTGGTGCGGCTGGCGTCGGTGTAGTACCAGCAATAGTTCGGGCCTGGAGCTACGCCAGCATATGCCCCGACGGATGCCGCGGCGACAAAGCCGATCGCCGCACCAGCCGCGATGGCGCCTCCTGGGAGCCAGTAATACCGCGCCGGACGCACCCAGGGACGAACGCCGGGGCGAGCAATCGGATGCACAGGGCGAACGCCTGGACGAGCGATTGGATGCACCGGGCGCACACCGGGACGAACGACGGTCGTCCTGCCGGCGGCGACCACGCCTCCCCGCGGCCCACGCGCGACCACGGCGCCCCGCCGAACGGCGACAGGTTCTGCTCCCGGCGAAACAGCATCATGAAGCGCCGGAGGATGGCCCAGTAGCGGTAGAGCGTCCGCGTTGGTCAGAGATCCGCTCACAATGAGCGGCGCGATCAAACTAACTGCAAGAAATCGATTCCTCATGCTCTGTCCACTCTTTCGAATACGGGATTGCGCGAACGCTTCGAACGAACGGCAAATGTGCAGAACGTGATCCGCAGCGGCTATGCAGAAACCGACAGCGGCAGCGACAGAAAGGTTATTCCAAACGAGATGGGTATTCAGCCCGATAGTCACCCAAACGCGACTGTTGCCCGATTTTGCATAGGCGGTTCGCGATCGACATCCTAGGGTCCGGTCTCGATGAACCCCGAAGGTGATGCTTTGGCCGTGACACATTCCGCTATCCGAAACAGAGTGTTGAGACCGAAATGGATGGCGACCTTGCTGGTTCTCGCCGCCAGCGCGCATGCACAGGTTTCGACCCGATACCCATTCTGCCTTCAAGGCGATGACTATCCAGGCTGGAGCAACTGCGCCTTCACCAGTTACCAGCAGTGCCAGGCCTCGGCATCCGGCACGTTCGACGAATGTCTCGCAAACCCCTGGTATCAGGCCGGCGACAATGCTGCGCCGCCGACGGATAGCGATACAGGCAGCCAGGCTCTGGCTCCCCTTCCCGTCGGTCCGCCGCCCGACTGACACGCGAAGATCAGTTTCGCTGCTCAATTTCCCCGCACGAAGTTAGTCCGGTTTAGGACCGATCGGATGATCGGCAGCCCGACCACCTGACGTTGCCCTCAAGGACAATAGGCCGCGCCGCAGCCCTGTGGTGTTTTGGTGCCGGGCAGAACGATCTGCTGTGTTCTTGCGCAGTGCAGGTGCCACGATGAAAATTCATCTGACGGCCATAACCGAGACGGAATCAATCCGTGCAGCCCGAGACAATCCGTGCCGCGACCTCGTCGAACAGGCTGAAATTCTGGCACTCGCGGAAGTCGACGAGCCGATCCAGATTTCGGCCCTGTGTGCCGCCCTTTCAGTCAGCGAGCGGACCCTTCGCAAAGCTTTTCACAGGATTTATGGTTTACCGCCCTGCCGCCATCTGAGAATGTTGCGCCTCAAGCAGGCAAGACGCGCCTTGATAGCGACTGACGGTCATCTCTCGACGGTAACGGAGATTGCGACCTGCTTTGGCTTCGCCGAATTGGGACGATTTTCGGTTGAGTACCGCAAGGTCTTTGGCGAAAGCCCCTCTCAAACCTTGCACCGCGCTTCGACTGCCACAGCGCACGTGAACCATACCGCTCATCACCAGGACCGAGCCGATCTCCATAGCTGAGAATTCGCGTTTCTACTGTGCGCATCGGGAGACAACCTGAGCGTGACATTAGAGCCACAGCAAAGGCCCTCGTTCGTGACGTGGCCGATTTTGCATAGTCACTGCTGCAATTCCGAAGTTCAATCGCGACTCTGAGCATAACGGCATTGAGAGAGACATGCAGATGACGGGCAATATCTCCAAACGAGGCGCTGCGCATTGGCTTGCACACTCCGCCGGCCTTGCCATGGCGATATTTGCTTCGCTGCCCGGGGCGGCCTGCGCGGACGAAAGCGGGGTGTCTTACTGGCTTCCCGGTCGGTTCGGCAGCCTCGCCGCCACTCCTCAGGTACCAGGCTGGTCCTGGGCCGAGGTCTACTATCACACCTCGGTCGAAGCTTCCGGCGCGGTAGCTGCGGCAAAACAGATCCAGATTGGAAGGATCCCGGCGAACGTCAATGTCAGCCTGAACACAAATCTTAATGCGCAGGCCGACCTCGTGCTGCTCAATCCGACTTACACGTTCGCAACGCCTGTCCTGGGTGGACAGCTGGCCATCGGCGTTACCGGCCTGTTCGGTCGCGCCGCTACCGGCATCGACGGAACGCTCACCACCGCGGTTGGTCCCTTTGCGACGACCCGGACGGGAAGCCTGTCCGATTCGCTCACGTCGGTGGGAGATCTGTATCCGCAAGCCACGCTGAAATGGAATGCGGGCGTACATAACTTCATGACGTATGTGACCGGTGACATCCCGGTGGGCGCCTACGATCCCAGTCGCCTCTCCAATCTCGGTATCGGTCATGGCGCAATCGATGGCGGCGGCGGATACACCTTTTTCAATCCGGCGGCCGGTCAGGAATTTTCCGCCGTTGCCGGCTTTACCTACAACTTCAAGAACCAGGACACGCAGTATCAGAACGGCATCGATTTTCATCTCGACTGGGGTGTCTCCCAGTTTCTTTCCAAGCAGGTTTTCGTCGGCTTCGTGGGATATGCCTATCAGCAGGTCACGGACGACTTCGGTCAGAATCCCGTCCTCGGCGGTTTTCGATCCCGAGTCTTCGGAATTGGTCCGCAACTCGGATACCTCTTCCCTGTTGGGGACATGCAGGGATATCTCAACGTGAAAGCCTATGGCGAGTTCGCCGCCGAAAATCGGCCATCGGGATGGAATACATGGCTGACGTTCTCGATCTCGCCGATGGCGCCGACCAGCACTGTCACCCCGACGCGACGGATGGTGACCAAGTAAGCCAATCAATTCCGCGTCTGGGATCATCCTGCTGACGACACTCTGATGCGGGGTCAGATCGGGGAATAGCGACGTGCGAAACCCACACCGATATGGCGCGCTGCTGGCGGTAGTGATCGTCTGCTATGTCGCGGTCAGCTACCTGATCTTGCCCGCGACATGGTCGCGAGTCGAACACGAGACCGGTCTTTCAAAACGGGGTATGGTGACGTCGACGGCGCAGGGCATCCCGGGCGACCCCATCAATGTGGGCCTCATCGGGAGCCGCGAGGACGTCATCTCCGCGTTTCATTTGGCCGGATGGTATCCCGCAGACCCGATCACGTTGCGCACGAGCCTCGAGATCATCGGCAGCGTCATGCTCGACCGCCCATACAAGGCGGCGCCGGTCAGCCCGCTCTTCTTCGAGGGTCGACGCGAAGATCTTGCTTTTGAGAAGCCGCACGGGATAAGCGCCGACCGCCGGCAGCACGTCCGGTTGTGGCTGGTGCTCGCAAGTGGCGCCGATGGAGCTCCGGTCTGGCTGGGATCGGCAACCTTCGACAGCGGCGTCACGTTGAGCCGCGACACCGGTCAGGTTACGCACAAAATCGCTCCGAATGTGGATGAAGAACGCGATCAGCTCGTCGAGGGGCTGAACAATGCGGGAATGGTCACCAACATTTACCAGATGAAAGGGATTGGCCCCACCCTGAACGGGCGCAACGGTGAAGGCGATCCATATTACAGCGACGGAGAGATCTGGCTGGCCAGACTGGTTCGTCGAGGAGATAAGGCCGAAGCCGGCGCCACAGTCCTGCCGCCCCCCACATTGATCCAGGTAAAGGACGCGATCTTTTCCTGGACCCGCCACTGAGGGCCAGTCGGCACGCTACGCTGTTTCGGCGGATGTGGCACCGCGAAGCGATATCCTGCGATGGCTCATCAGATACTGGAGCCTGTGGGCCGCCAGGCTTAACGCCGCCATGTCCGTGCTATCCGCCTCCTCGCCGCTCGCGTTCCGGGCCAATTCCGACTTCAGAATGTGATCGATCCGCTTCTCAATCTGCTCCAGCTCGCTCTCGCTGCCCGCGGCCTTGATCTCATTGCCGAGCTCGTAGAGCGGCTCAAGCATGCTTTGGGAGGTGGACCCGGAACCGGCGAAGCGCCACGCAGCAACCACAATCGAAATCAGGGATCCCAGCAGCAGCGATCCGTAATATAGTTTGTCGTCGTATTTATCGAGGAAGCTCTGCTGGTTTCCGTTGTAGTACGTCGCAGCTCCTGGATGGATAGGAATCAGTGCGTCGGCGTCGGTGCTCGGTACTGCGGCTTGCGCGAGTATCGGATATTGGGACAACAAGTCCCTTCGGACGTCGACCAGGGACTGGGTAAGGTCAGTGATAGCGCCGTTATTCACCGACTTGTTGGCGACAAGATAATACGAAACGCGAAGCGACGTCAGGTCGTCGGATGGGACAGGTGGCGCGCCCCGCAAGGTTCCCTTTGGGATGTCGTAACTCTCGTAATACTGGGCGATGTTGGCGACGGCACCGGCCGACTCGATTTCGATCAGTTTCGGCACCGATCCCTTGGTCCGGTCCTGCTGGAAGAACTGTCTGACTTTGGCCAGGTACTTCTCGGTCAGCGGGACAACCGCAAGAAGGGCGTGAACGCGGCCGGACGAAAGCGCGGTCGCACCGTCGGCTACTGCAACATCCTGGAAAATGACCTTGGCGCGATCAAACGGGTAAATTTGCTTCAACGCATCTACCGTCGGGCGGTTAATCGCGCGCCCGATAACGCCGATCGTTGTATCGCGGAGGTCACCAAGACTATCGCCGCCCGCCGCCGAAGGCGCCATCAGCAGAACCACGCCATGGGTCAGCACGAGCACGCTCCTAGCATCCTCCAGGCCACCGGTATCGCCGCGAACCACGGCGAGGTCAGCCTTGTGCGCGGCCAGCAATTCCGATGCCTTGGCCGAGGTGTTGCTATCCACCACCTTCAATCGGACATGTGCGTTCGAGGCCGTCAGACGCGCAGCGACCGCTGAAACGAGCGACAATGCCTCGCCATCCACCGAGCCGGCGGCCACTGTCAAAACGATTGGTTTGGCAAAGTAGCGATAGCAGAGCCAACCGCCGGTTATGACGCCCGCGGTCACAGCCGCCACGATCGTCAGCCTCAGCCATCGTGGCCAACGTGTGATCGTGGGGCCTGCCATCAGCGTTAGGGCGCGAAGACGAGTGTCAGGCCCGACACTCCCAAGGACACGTTCAAACCCGCCTGCCCCTCGACCGACAGCGGTTGCAGCGCAATCGTACGATTTGACCCGCCGAACAGGACGTTGGCGCCGACCCCGACCCCGACCGCGATATCGCCGCTGGCGCCGACATACTCGCCGGCCAACGCTCCGATCGGCGTTCCCTGGCTCGGCGCAAACACGCCCCACGCCATAGCTCCGCCAGCCGTGATTCCGAGTTCGAGCCCGATCGTGTTCAGCACACCATTATAGTTCTCGGGAGGATAAGGCCCGTTGGGCGCATACCGCAGCTCATCCGCTGGCTCTCGGCGACAATCAGACCGATGCTCGGAGCGAGGTTGCAGGTCAGCATACCGGCTTGGACGCCCGGAGGAGGCTGCTGTGCCGAGGCGAACGCGGGGCCCAGGAGCACCAGCGCGGCGAGACCTATTACCTTGATGAAGCGGTGGCCGGGCATGATCGATCACTCCGTGCGAGCCTCGCATGCCCGCTGCTGTAGATGAGCCCCTGCTCGGGACGATGCGCGGGACTAGCTATACGAACCGGCGTCGTCATATGCCTATGCAGAATCGGACCGCGCATGACGCGCAACGCTGATTATCTATCCCAATGAATCGACCGCTCAATGCAGACGACGCCGATTTTGCATAGTCGATCCGTTGGATGGGGCGTTACGTGACGGCGAACAAGTCGGCGGCCTCAACAACGCGGCCTGATCGTGAACCGGAAGCCTGCTCAATGTTGACAGATACGCCATCCGTAACTCAGCTATCTCACGTCATCTCGCAGTCAGCCGCCCCCGCCTTCCTGCTGGGCGCACTGGGCGCCTTCATCGCTATCCTGATCTCCCGCCTGAACCGGATCGTTGACCGGACGGTGATACTGAACGGGATCCCCGATGAGGATACGGTCCGATACCGGCTAAAGGCCGATCTGCCGCGCCTGATGCAGCGCGCGGCGATGATGAATCGAGCGATCTTCTGGGCAGTGATCGCAAGTATCTCGGTGACGCTTCTCGTGATCGTCGCTTTTGTAACAGCGTTCTTTCAGATACAGCACGAACGTGGCGTCGCCGTCTTCTTCATGATTTCGCTCGGCGCGTTCACCATCTCGCTGGTAGACTTTGCCCGCGAAGTCCGGATTGCGCTGAGCGAATATGATCACTACGGCTGAGCTTACCGCGCCCACTGCCCCATTTGGAGGCAGGTCTGCAGACTGACGTAACTCGGCGTCCCGCCAATACTCTCTTGCGAGGTACAGCTTACCCGGCTCGCGGCGGGGAATTTCGACCATTGGCCCGAGAGCTGCTGCTTTGCTTTCCGTTCGTCTCTGATGCAGCTCTTCCCGGACTGATCGACAGTGAGGCCGGCGGTGGCCGCCAAGTCCAGCTTGCAACTCCGAGCAATGTCAAATTTCGGCACACCGTCAGCCACCGGCATGACCAGTTGCGAGCTCAGAACGATCATTGAAATCGAGATGGGCATCTGCTGGATCCTCATTCGTGTTTTGGCTCAACGGCCACGACGAGACCGCTTCGCCAATCATGGCTATCCAGGCGTGGCGCAGTCTATGCAAAATCCGACCACGGGACGACAACTCCCATGATATCGAAACGGAAGCTCGGAGTCCCGTCAGATCGGAATCTGATTCCTCTCATTCGATCAATTTGGCCTCCACGACCTGCCGATTTTGCATAGCGGGCGACGTGACACCGTGGAACTTTGGCTGAACCAGAAGGCTCGCCATGACCAGGTGATCAGCAATGCCGCTTCCGAAATCCGTCGCGGGGACCGCCGTTTCAGTGGACGAGGCGGCCCACGCACAGCCGACGAAGAGCGGCCGGTTGAGCCGCCTGGTTCTTGACCTCCTCCGGCCATACCGAGGCTGGCTCATCATTGTTTTCATCGCAATGCTGGTCGAGATCGCTATGAGCCTCGCGGCACCGTGGCCACTCAAGCTCGTGCTGGACGACGCCCTCGGACACCACAAGCTTCCGTCCTGGCTCGCGAGGGCGCACGATTACGGCTTTGGACGTCATACACTCGGTGTCGCCCTGTTCGCAGGAGTCGCGACCCTGTTCATTGCCGTCTTCGGAGCGATCGCCACCTATATCGACAATTACTACACCACCAGCGTCGGCCAGTGGGTCGCAAACGACTTGCGTATTCGCATTTACGAGCACTTGCACCGCCTTTCGCTGCGCTACTACGACAACGTCAAGACTGGCGCGCTGATGTCCACCATCACCAGCGATGTCGCGACGATCCAAAGCTTTGCGTCGTCATCTACACTCGACATCGTCGTCGACCTGATCACCATCGTCTTCATGGTCGGGCTGATGTTCTGGCTCGATTGGGATTTCACCCTGATCGCCGTCGGTTTCACCCCCTTCCTGGTGGTGTTTCTTTTTCATTTCAAGAAAGCGGTGAAGGAAGTTACGCGAACTGTCCGTGCGCGACAGAGTGACATCGTCGCGGTCGTGCAGGAGGGGCTAGGTTCTGTTCGTGCAGTCAAGGCATTTGGAAGGCAGGATCTCGAAGTCGCCCATTTGGAGGCCGCGAGCCATGCGACCGTTGAAGCCGCGCTCAAGGCGCGACGAGTGAAATCGCTGCTGGCACCGATGGTCAATATCGTGGTGGCAATCTGTACAGGGATTGTGCTTTGGAAAGGCACTTCCTTGATCGTTGCGGGAACGATGACGGCCGGAGCGCTGACCGTGTATCTGGCGTACCTGTCGAAGTTTTTCAAACCGGTCAAAGACCTCGCAAGCATGACGAGCGCGATTGCACAGACGACGGTGGCTCTGGAACGTATCCAAACCATCCTGTCCGCCGATGACATCATCCAGGAGCGCGCCGAAGCCACAGACCCCGGCCGCGTCAAGGGAGCCATCACTTTCGACCATGTCGCCTTCGGCTACGGTGACGATGCCCCGGTATTGCGCGACGTTTCGTTCAGTATCGAGCCCGGCCAGGTCGTCGGTATTGTCGGTCCAACGGGTTCCGGCAAGTCGACGGTGTTGAGCCTCATTCCCCGCTTTTACAATCCCACCAGCGGACGAGTGCTGATCGATGGCGAAGACATATCCACCTACAAGCTCGCGTCGCTGCGTTCCCAGGTCGGTTTCGTGCTGCAGGAAACGGTGCTATTTCGCGGAACCATTCGCGAGAACATTGCTTATGGACGTCCCGGAGCCACAGATGAGGAAGTCATCGCGGCCGCAAAAATTGCCAACGCGGACGAGTTCATCAGTCGCATGCCGCACGGCTACGACTCCCCTGTCGGCGAGCGAGGTGACACACTTTCGGGCGGCCAGCGACAGCGCATCGGCATAGCGCGCGCAATCATTCGCAACAGTCCGATCATGATCCTTGACGAGCCCACGGCAGCGCTCGATACGGAATCCGAGCGTCTGGTCATCGAGGGTTTGGAACGTCTGATGAAGGGCCGTACCGTCATCATGATCGCGCATCGCCTCAGCACCATCGTCGACGCCGACAAGATCGTCGTCCTGAAGGACGGCGTCGTGGCCGAAGAGGGCTCAAATGACGAACTAGTTGCACGCGGTGGCGTCTACGCCGAGTTGCACCGTGTCCAGTACGAACCAGCCGTCGCAAGACCGACCAGCGCAGCGTAGGCGCGGATCGGCCAGTCGCCTTTCGTCAGTTTGAGGAGCTTCAAGCCATGGCGCATAGGTTAATCGTCCTCCCGGACGACACCGCCAAATCAATACTTGATCCTATCGATGTGGCTCGGCATTCGCTCAACATTCGAATGTTTCTGTTCACCGATCCGACATTGCTGAGTGCGGTGATCGCTGCGAAGCGCCGCGGCGTCAACGTCCGTGTCATGTTGAATCCCGCGCGACGCGACGGGAAAAGCGATAACGAAAAGTCTCGCAGACTATTGCTCAAAGCTGGTGTCAAAGTCCGGAACAGCAGTGAAGCGTTTGCGCTGACGCATCAGAAGTCGATGGTGATCGACGATACATTGGGCTTTGTCGAATCCCTCAACTGGGAGACGCGCGACCTCACGGAAACCCGTGATTATGCCGTCGTAACCACGAGCAAGCGCGAAGTTGCGGAGATGATAGCGTGCTTCAACGCCGACTGGTCGCGAAAGCCGTTCAAACCCGATCCCAAATCACGCCTCATCTGGTGTCCTAACGACAGCCGCGAGCGAATTGCGGCGTTTATCGACGGGGCCAAAAAGAGCCTCTGGATCCAGAACGAACGCTATCAGGACACGGTAATCATCGAGCGGCTGGTTCAAGCCATGAATCGTGGCGTTCGCGTCCGAATCATGGCGCGCCCCGCGCACAAGCTGAAGAAGAACAAACTGGTTGAAGCAGTCGGCGGTCTTCGTATCATGCACGACGTGGGCGCGAAGGTTCATAAACTCAAGGATCTCAAACTGCACGGCAAGATGCTGCTCGCTGATGAGAAGCGCGCGATCGTCGGATCGATCAACCTCACACCGGGGAGTTTCGATGCAAGACGGGAACTGGCCGTCGAGACCGACGCCAGGCATGTCGTGAAACGGCTCGTCAAGACATCGCGCCGTGACTGGAAGAATTCCAAGAAACTTGATCTGTCCGACGAGGGCATTTTGGCGGATTTCGAAAAGCACGGCAGCACCGGTGGAGCGGAGAAGCTTGCTATCAGCACGAAGCGAATGAAGCGCAGCGCGAAATGAGCCCTGCCTGGAGATCCGCCAGATAACGGGCGCACAGCTCCTTCGCTGTGATCGCCTTGTGATCGAGCTGGCGATCTTCGACCGGATCACCACCCCCAGCAACCCGACCGAGTTGTATCTTTGCCTCTCGGCGTGCAGCCTTTCGCGCCCAGGCTCTGTGCAGCCGCCCACCAAAATATCGAAAACAACCCCATGCAAAGTAGCCGGCGGTCGTCGGAACCGGCGCCTTGCGCCGATTCTTGACACGTCGGGCAAATCAGGGGCACAATTGCACGATCACAAAATTCGATGAGTTGACCGCGGACGCCCAACGGCGCGCTGCGCGGCGTCACGTCCTGACCGATGATCCTTCACCCCCCGGGGGACGCTCGGGGGACGCCGCGGTGCTAGCACCCCTGGCAATGCACCGTCACCTCCTGGAGAAACGTCATGACCGGACGCGTCGCCGCCGTCATCTACGGCTTTGTGAGCTACCTCATCTTCTCCGCTTCATTTGCCTATACGCCTGGCTTCCTCGGCAATTTTCTGGTGCCCAAGACGATCGATAGCGGACCCGACAGCGGGCTCCTGCAGGCGATCCTGATCAATACGCTCCTGCTTGGCGCATTCGCGATCCCGCACAGCGTCATGGCGCGTCCGGCCTTCAAGCGCTGGTGGACGCGGATCATCCCGGCGTCCTGCGAGCGCAGCACCTATGTCTTGATCTCGAGCCTGCTGCTGATCCTGATCTTCTGGCAATGGCGCCCGATCGGCGCGACCATCTGGCGCGTCGAGGGCTGGCCGGCAGTCCTGTTCACGACGATCTACGGGATGGGCTGGGTGATCGCGCTGGCTTCGACCTTCCAGATCGACCATTTCGAACTGTTCGGACTGCGCCAGGTCGTCGATGCGCTGCGCGGCGCCGCCGATCGGATCCAGACGTTCAAAACGCCGCTGCTCTACCGCCTGGTGCGCCACCCGCTTATGTTCGGTCTTATGCTGGCCTTCTGGGCCACGCCGCACATGACCGCCGGGCATCTGTTGTTTGCCGTCCTGTCCACCGCCTACATCCTCGTCGGCGTCAGGCTCGAGGAAAGGGACCTGGTTGCAGCGTTCGGGACGAGCTACGAGCGGTACCGCCGGCGTGTTCCGATGCTGTTGCCGCGTCTCCCCGGCGGCAATTCCATGGCTTCAGAAACGCGTCGTGGAGGCTGAGAGGCGCGCCGCCGAACCTTGCGCAAGCCGTCTGGTTTAGCGCGCATGACCGTTCCTGTTTTATCCCAGGGATCGCCAGCCCTGTACACTGCGAACAACGGCGAAGCCGTGCGGCAATATTGCTCATTTCCGCCGAACGTGGCAGGGCAATGATCCATGCACCCTTGGATCAACGCCTGGCATGGTGCGGCATGGAGTGAGTGATAATGGCTGAAGCGGATCTCGACGTCGTCATCCGGCAAATCGCAAAGGCGCAGAGCAAGAGCCTGATGGCCGCCGCCAAGAAGCGGCGCGACCAGATCATGGCCCGCGCCGCCAAGGCCAAAACCAAGGAAGCCCGGGATCAGTTCCGGATGATCGCGAAGAGTACGATGGAGCTCGGCGCCGCTGCCGCCAAGCGGCTGCAGATCTCGACGGAAAACACCGCGGATAGCTACGCAAGGGCGATCCGGAACGCCGAGGAAGAAGCGGCTGAAGCCGCGAAGAAGGCTGCGGTCGCGAACAAGCCGGCGAAGAAAGCTGCCAAGAAGGCCGGGAAGAAACAGGGCTAAGCTCGTACCTCGCTCGTCATGCCCGGGCTTGTCCCGGGCATCCAGGTCTTAGCCGCGCCGGCACAATACGTGGATGGCCGGGACAAGCCCGGCCATGACGGAACGGATTCATTTTCAAGAGCCTACAAAACGCGCCGCTCAAGCCGGCCTGCGGCTACGGTAGATCCCACGCTCGAACTGGCGATAGACGCCAAGCGCGCGCTTGTCGGCGAACGGCAGGATCTGCATCATGACCACGCCGGCCACTCCCGACGCCGGGTCGATCCAGTAGTAGGTATTGTAAAGCCCGGCCCAGGTCTGGCTGCCGGCACGACGGCGCTCCGGCACGGGATCGATATTGATCATGCCGGCGAGCCCCCAGCGCAGGCGGACGCCCGGAAAGAAATCGACGTCGGCGGACAATCCCGGCTTTGTCGTCTTGAGGATTCCGGCGTCGATGTCACCGATCTGATTGACGGACATCAGTTCCACCGTCTGTGGGCGGAGGATCCTTTTCCCGGGCAGCCCGCCACCGTTCAGGATCGCCTGCAACAACGCCAGGAAGTCCGGCGCTGTCGACTTGATGCCCCCGCCGCCGGAAAACTCCTTCGGCTCAGCCTGTTTCACCAACGGCCGTGCGACGAGCCTCCCATCGGATTTGCGCACATGCAGGCTGGCCTGGCGCGCAAGCTGCGCGTCCGAGATCGCGTAGCCGGTGTCATGCATGCCGAGGGGACCCGTGATGTTGTCGCTGATATAGCGATCCAGGGTCTGTCCGCTGACGATTTCCACCAGGCGCCCGACCCGGTCGAGACTGCCGCCATAGGCCCATCGGGTGCCGGGATCAAACATCAGCGGCGTGCGGGGCAGCGCCGGATCGCCGTGCACGGCCTTGCCGTAGCGAAGCACGTTCTCGTCCCACAATTGATAACTGAACCCGGATGTGTGGGTCAGCAGATGGCGCAGCGTGATCGGCTTTCGCGCGGGCCGCAGTTGCGGGGCGCCCTTCGCATCGAAGCCGTCGAGCACTTGCGGTGAATCCAACGTCGGATCGATCCGGGCCGCCGGTTCGTCCAGCGTCAGCTTGCCGCGTTCAACGAGCTGCATGGCGGCGACCGAGGTCAACAGCTTGGTCATCGACGCGATGGCGAAGACCGTGCCTGCTGACATCGCGGCCGGCGCGCCTTTCGCGCGAACGCCGAACGCACCCTGATAGATCACGGAATCTTTCGTCGCGGCCATGGCGACGACGCCCGGCGCGTCGCCGGCACCGATCCGCGCTTTCAGGATGGCGTCGATATCATTGGTGCGTAGCGGCGCGCCAATGGCCGGAGCAAAAACGCAGGGGAGCGCGCCTGCAGCGGCAACGGCTCCCGTGAACAACAGCGCGTCGCGCCGGCTGAGCCGCACCGTCATTCGCAAGTCCTCTAGGAAACCCCAAGCATTTCCTTCAGCTTCATCACCGCGCTATCAGGCGTGGTCAGCACCGGCCGTCCGGTTGCCTGGGCGACCTGTTCCGCCGCGGGCGCCATGCTGTATTGGGCGAGCGCGATCAGGTCACAGTCGCGCAGATCCTTCGACGCTTCCACCACCAAGCGGTCATGCGTGGCACGATCACCGCGGTCGAGTGCCGCCATCGCGCCTTCGGCCAGCTTCGGCACGACTTCAATGCCGGGCGGAAATTCCCGCGGCATCGATGCCAGCGTCGGCGGGAATGACGACAGCAGGCCGATCTTGCGGCCCTTCGCGGCAGCCTGCTCGATCATGGCTTCGTTGGGCTTGAGCACCGGCATCGGCGCATAAGCGCGGGCGACGGCTTCGATGCAGGGACCGAACGCCGAGCAGGTGAACAGGATCGCATCGGAGCCGGTACCGGTGGCGTAGCGCCCGAGCCCGAGAAAACGCTCGGTCATGGCGTCCGTCAGCCGGCCGTCCCGCGCCAGATCGGCCGACAGGCTGTCGTCCATCAAGTTCATCAGCCGGGCGTCGGGCCAGAGTTTGGCGAACGAAGCCTCGATCGGCACAATCGAATGTTTCAGGGCGTGGACGAGGGTGATGCGCATGTTGCCCGTTCCGGCTTGTTTTACTTTGTCGGCTCACGCCATATACGGCAACCGGCGGGTTTGAAAAAGGGAGTTTCGGATGTTCACCGTCCACCACCTCGGCAAATCGCAATCGGAACGGATCGTCTGGCTGTGCGAGGAACTGGAGATTCCCTACGAGCTGAAGCGCTACACGCGCGATTCCAAGACCATGCTGGCGCCTGCCGACTACAAGGCGCTGCACCCGATCGGGGCGGCGCCCGTCATCACCGACGAAGGCCTGCTGCTGGCCGAATCCGGCGCGGTGCTCGACTATATCATCGCGAAATACGGCAACGGACGCCTCACGCTGAAGCAGGATCATCCTGATTTCGTGTCCTATCTTTATTGGCTCCACTTCGCCAACGGCACGCTGCAACCTGTCATGGGCCGTAACATGATCCTGAACCGACTGAACCCTCCCGACGACAATCCGGTGCGGGTCGCCCAAAAAGCGCGGCTCGACCTCGCCTTCGACCTGGTCGAGGCACGGACGCGCGAAGCGGAATATCTGGCAGGCAAGGAATTCACCGCGGCCGATATCATGATGGGCTTCTCGCTCACCACCATGCGCTACTTCATGCCTTATGACCTGGCGCGCTGCCCGAACATCGTCGGCTATCTCGCGCGTATCAGTCAGCGCCCGGCGTATCGCCGGGCGATGGAAAAGGGCGATCCGGGGATGGCGCTGTTGCTGACGTGAGAGCCTAAATTCCGTCATGCCCGGGCATAGCCGTCCGAAGGACGGCGTCGCTTCCGCTCGCCTATGTCCCGGGCATCCACGTCTTTGCTTCATCGTACTGTGGAAAAGACGTGGATGGCCGGGACAAGCCCGGCCATGACGGAGAATGACGGCTCTTTCGGTCGGGCTCCGAGAAACCTACGCCGCCTTGATACGCGCCAGGAAGCGGCCTACCTCACTGCTGAGCGCTTCTGATTCCGCGGCCAATCCGTCGGACGATTGCAGCACGTCGGACGCGGTTTCACCGGTCTGGTTGGCCGCGCTGGAAACGCCGACGATGTTGTTGGAGACGTTCTGCGTACCCGTCGCCGCCTGCTGGATGTTGCGCGCGATTTCCGCAGTCGCCGCGCCCTGCTCCTCGACCGCTGCCGCGACCGTTGTTGCGATCTCCGACATCTTGCCGATGATGGCGCCGATCCCCTTGATGGTGTCGACCGCTTCCTGGGTCGAACCCTGAATCTCGGTCACTTGTGCCGTAATGCCTTCGGTGGCGCGGGCCGTCTGCGTCGCGAGGTTCTTGACCTCGGAAGCGACGACCGCAAAGCCCTTTCCGGCCTCGCCGGCACGTGCGGCTTCGATGGTTGCGTTCAGGGCCAGCAGGTTGGTCTGCGCCGCGATGGTGTTGATCAGGCCGACCACTTCGCCGATGCGGTTGGCGGCACTGGCGAGTTCGGTGACCGTGACTTCGCTCTTCGCCACCTGTTCGACGGCTTGCGCCGCGATCCGGCTGGACTCGCCGACCTGCCGCGAAATCTCCGAGATCGAACTTGCGAGTTCCTCGGTTGCAGCGGCCACGGTCTGGACGTTCTCGGCAGCCTGCGCGGATGCCGACGCCACGGTGCCGGTCTGCTCCTTGGCCAGTGCTGCGACCTGCGACATCTTCTGCGCCGAGCCCTTCATGCGCGAGGCGGCGGTCGACACCGCGGCCAGTGCGCTGGTCGCGCCTTCGCCGAACTCGCGCGTCAACTGGTCGAGCATGGCGGATTGACGCTGCTTGGCTTCCTGCTCGGCGGCCTTCTGCGCCGCCGCGGCATTGGCCTCGACGATGCCCTGACGGAACACCGACAGCGCATCAGCCATCTGACCGATCTCGTCGCTGCCGCGCTTGGCCGCGACTTCGGCGGAGAGATCGCCCGCGGCGAGCCGCGTCATGGTCTTCTCCAGCCCGACCAGTCGCGCCACCAGGTTGCGGCCGATATAGAACCAGACGAACAGCGCAGCGCCGAAGACGCTGACGGCGGCGATCATCAGCATCACGAAGGTGCCGAAGCCGATCGCTTCGTCGGAACGGTCGGTCGCCTCCTTGGTCCTGTTGGTGACGGCCTTGACCTGAGCGGCGACTTCGGTCGCGAGCTGCTCGGTCAAGCTGCGGGTTTCACCCTGCAATTTCTGCCCGAGCTGGGTCGCGGCGATTTCCTTGCGCCGCGCGTCGAAAATCGTATCGCCGGAGCCGAGCTTGAGCCAGGCCTCGGCCGTCTTGCGCAGGCCGTCGGTCGGCTGCAGCGTGTCGACGATGTCGAGTTTTTCCTCGACCCGCGCCGACATCGCCTTGAAGGTCTTTTCCAGCGCCGCGACGCTGTCGACATCGGGGGCTACCGCCGCGCGGTCCAGCAGGCTCGACGCCAGGTTGACGAAGCCGACCAGATCGGCAAACCCCTGCGACACCGGCACCTGGGTCGAGACCAGCTTCAGCAGCGTCATCATCGACTGGTTGGCGTCGCCGCCGATGGTCATGGAGACCATGGTGATATCGGCCTGCGCCTTCTCGCCAGCGGGAAGCAGCACGCCGTTGAGTTTGGTCTGGGTGGCCTGGGCCGCCTTCACGATCTCTTCGCCGCGGGCGCTGAGCTTGAGACGATCGTCGACCGCGCCATCGAGCGCCGCCAGCTTGGTATTCATCGCCGCGATCAGCGTCTTCAACCGGTCGATCGCAACCCGATCGGTTTGGGTGCGGGCGATGTCGTCGAGCCGCTTGGCGATCCCATCCTGACGCACCTTCAGCGCGGTCATTTCCTGTTGCCGCTGGGCTTGCGATTTCACCGCCAGCAGTGTCGGCGCGGAACCGGCCAGCGCCTGGGTGTCGGTCTGCAAGCCCAGGGTTTCGACGATTTCCGGAATATTGCGGCCGGCCACGCCGTGGAAGAGGTCGCGCACCTGCGAGAACATCAGCCAGGCGGCGGCGCCGGCGATGACGGTGGTGCCCGATACCGCGGCAAAGGCGAAGAAGAGCTTGGCCCTGATTCCGAGTTGACGTGTTTTCACGGTCTATTCCTCAATTCTTGAGCGCGACTGGCTTTATTGTTGAGCTCGGTCTCTTCCGGACGACGTTCTACTTGGCGGCGACCTTGTATTGCTGGATCAGCTCCTTGGCGCGCTTGTACAGGCGCTCGCCATCGATACCGAGCTTCGCCATATTCGCCTTCCATTCCTCGACCGCGGGCGCGGTGACCCGCAGCAGTTCCGCGCGCTGCTCGTCGTTGAAGGCGAGCGAGGTGAGCCGCGGATCGCCCTGCACCTTCTTCTTGCTGATGACTTCCTGCGCCTCGCGGATGCGGGCGCTTTCGAGCGCGAGATTCGCGCCGTGCTTCTCGACGATCTTCTTGAGATCGGCCGGCATCGCGTCCCACGTGGCGCGGTTCATGACGACCATCAGCGCGGGCGCAGCGAGCTGCGCATCGACCACGACCTTGAGCTGGTCGATGAGATTCTTTCCCCCGGCGCCCTTGGTCGTCGTCGTCGAGTCCCAGCCATAGGCGATGGCGTCGACATAGCCGCTGGCGATGGTGTCGCCGATCATGTTGAGGGGAATGCCGAGCGGAACCGCGCCGAGCTTGGACAGCGCCACGCCGACCGTGATGCTCGGCGAGCGCATCCGCAGGCCGCGAAAGTCCCTCACCGACTGGATCTTCTTGCCGGTGGTGAAGATCGGATAGGGCGGCAGCACATAGAGGCCGAGCACCTTTACCGAGGCATAATCCTTGTCGAGCAGGCCTTCCTTGTAGAGCGACATCATCGCTTCGGTGCCCGCGACCGAATTCTGGAACATGAAAGGCAATTCCATCACCGAGGACTGCGGGAAGCGGCCGGGATGATAGCCCTGCACGCTGGCCGCCATCTCGATGGCGCCCTTCTCGACCATCGGGAACAGTTCGGCCGGCTTGCCGTAGCCGCCCATCGGCTTCAGCGCGACCTCGATCCGTCCGCCGGATTCCTCTTCGACCGCTTTCGCAAACGGCACCAGGACCTGATCGTAGGGCGCGGTGTTTTCGGTGTTGATCGAGCCGAAGCGCAACACGATCTCCGCGGCGCTCACGGGTGTGGCGAGAAAGGCGACGAGACCAAGCAGGGCTGCGGCCGTCGAGTGCATCTTGGTGCGGGAGGACATTCGATTTCCTTCGTCGCCCGTATTGGGCCGGCACTGGCAGGCGCCGACCATGGGTTGCGCTGTGAATCCCCGGGGGCGGGTCGCCAGTTAACCGTATCTACGGCGGATTAATCGCGGGTAAATCGGCGCCATCGCGGGCCGCGTAAATCTACGCAGAGCGCGCGCGGCGGCACGGAAAGCTGCAATCGATCGGCTGTTCAACCAACTCGCGCAGGCAGATTGAACGCCAGTTCGCGTCATGACTCCGGCGCCGATGGTGCCGGCCGCTACTTGTGCTTGGAGACACTATCCTCGCGCGCGGCGCCATCGTCCGGGAATGAGACCGGACCCT
>JAIEPP010000278.1 GCA_019748335.1 Xanthobacteraceae bacterium | reverse complement strand
CTGCCGTCGAATGTCGCCGCCAAGGACATCATCCTCGCCGTGATCGGCGAAATCGGCGCCGCCGGCGGCATCGGTCATGCGCTGGAGTTTTCCGGCGAGGTCGTGCGTTCACTGTCGATGGAAGGCCGCATGACCGTCTGCAACATGTCGGTCGAGGCGGGCGCGCGGACCGCGATCATGGCGCCTGACGAAAAGACCCTCGAATATCTGCAGGGCCGGCCGAAGTCGCCCAAGGGCAAGATCTGGGAAGATGCCGTGCGCTATTGGGCAACGCTCCACTCGGACGATGGCGCCGAATTCGAGCGCGACATCCGGCTTGACGTCAGCGCGCTGGCGCCGCTGGTGACCTGGGGCACGAATCCGGAGCAGGTGATCTCGGTCACCGGCCGGATTCCAAGACCCGCCGAGCTCACGATTGAAAACAAGCGTGCCGCCGCCATGCGTTCGCTGGCCTATATGGGCCTGGAGGGCGGCGAGAGGATCGTCGACATCACGCTCGATCGCGTCTTCATCGGTTCTTGCGCCAACGCCCGTATCGAAGACCTGCGCGAGGTCGCGCGCGTGGTTGATGGCAAGACGGTGAACGCCAACGTCGGTGCGATGATCGTTCCCGGATCCGGACTGGTGAAGCAGCAAGCCGAGGCCGAAGGCCTGCAAGAAATCTTCATCAGGGCCGGATTTGACTGGCGCGAACCGGGTTGCTCGATGTGCCTTGCCATGAATCCCGACAGGCTGCAGCCCGGCGAGCGCTGTGCCTCGACCTCGAGCCGCAATTTCGAGGGCCGTCAGGGCCATGGTGGACGAACCCACCTGGTGTCGCCGGCCATGGCCGCCGCCGCTGCGATCGCGGGCCGGTTCGTCGATGTGCGCCAATGGGCCTGAGTGCGGGGATCGCCGCCAGCTTCTGATTATCGCGGCGTCGAGGGCGCCGCCCCATTGGGAATCACGGCGAGATCGGCTTGCGTCGAGCGATAGGCGGCGAGTTCGCCGGCGGCGTCGAGCACGGGGTAGGCGACCGAGCAGATGTGCGAGTGAATCCGCCGGAGGTCGCGCAGCACGTCGAGATGCAGCGAGGTGGTCTCGATGGTCTCGGGCCGGCCCTCGCGCAGGCGATCCAGATGGCGCTCGGTGGCGGCGAGTTCGGCGTTGCGCAAGGCGGCCTTCTCGGCCAATAGCTTGCGCGCCTCGTTGACGTCACCGGACATGAAGATGCCGAACGCGATCCGCAGCGAATCCATCGTGCGCTTGTGGAAGGCTGAAAGTTCCTCGGCGCCCTCCGGGGAGAACTGGAAGCGGCGCTTGATCTTCTTGGTCGCCAGCTCGCTCAAATTCTTGTCGATGATGTCGCCGATATGTTCGAGGTTGATGGCAAAGGAAACGATCTCCATTGCCCGCTGGCCCTCGCGCTCGTCGAGACTGCCGCGCGTCAGCTTGGTGATGTAGAGCTTGATCGCCTCGTCGAGGCTGTCGACGCTGTTGTCCATCTGCGAGACCTGGTCGACCAGCGCGCGGTCGTTGGTCATCATCGCCGCCATGACCTTGCGCAGCATGATCTCGACATGGTCGCCCATGTGCAGCGTCTCGCGCGCGGCGTCCGCCAGCGCCAGCGAGGGGGTTTCCAGCGCGCTGTCGTCGAGATAGCGCGGCCGCGACGGGTCGGCTTCCTGAAGCCGCTTCGGCAGCAGCATCTTCAGCAGCCGTGCCATGCCGTCGAGCAGGCCGATGAAAACGAGCGCGGTGGCGACGTTGAAGGCGATGTGGAACAGCGCGGTCGCCTTGGCCAGATCCGGCTGCCAGGAGGCCAGCAAATCCGATATCGGGTTCAGGAATGGCGCCACCAGCGCGATGCCGGCCAGCCGGTTGACGAGGTTGCCGAGCGGCAGCCGGTAGCTCGCCGGGTTGTCGCGGCGGGCGCCTTCGAACACCGGATTGATGGCGCTGCCGAGATTGGCGCCGAGCACCAGCGCCAGCGCCGCCGGGGCCGAGATGAAATGCGCATAGGCCAGCGACATCACCAGCAGCACGCTGGCGACGCTTGAATGCACCACCCAGGTCACCACGGCGCCGAAGATGATGCAGAGCACGGGATCGCCGGTGAGGGCGTTCATGAACACGCGCACGCCCGGCGCGTTTTCCGCCGGCGCCAGCGTGTCGAGCAGGATGTGCAGCGCCAGCAGCATCAGCCCGAGGCCGATCGCGACCCGGCCGATGTCCTTGATGCGGGAACGTGGCCCGCTGCGGAACGCGACCAGGCCGAGGATGAACAGCACGGGTGCAACCGCGGCGATGTTGAACGACAGGATCTGCACGATCAGCGTGGTGCCGACATTGGCGCCGAGCATGATGGCGAGTGCCGGGACCAGGCTGACCAGCCCCTCCGACGTGAAGGAACTCGTGATCAGGGCGGTGGCGGTGCTGCTCTGCAGCAGCGCGGTCAGGCCAAGGCCGGCGGCAAAGGCGGTGAAGCGGTTGCTCAGCGCCTTTGCCAGCAGCAGCCGCAGATCGGGACCGAACGCACGCAGGATTCCGCTGTGGACCATATGCAGCCCCCACAGCAGCAGCGCCACGCCGCCCATCAGATCGAGAAGAACCATGGTTCCCATGCTCGTTTGCTTCCCGGCAATTCGAGTCGAGGGGTCAGGCTATCGCCGATCGAGGGCGGATCAACCCTGTAAATGGTCGAAAATCGCGCGCGTGGCGCTGCCGTTACGGGCGTTGTTTGGCGGCTCGCGGTGCGTGCGCTTCGGTAAACGGAGTCTAAAACCGGCCCCTACAAAGCGAGTACAAAGCGAGGCTTTCCCCTAGGCAATTTCCAATAGTTCTTCTGTAAAACAGCAAGCTCCATTGGGTGCAGTAAATCAGACAGGGCCAGGGATCCATATGTTAGCAGCAGTAGCAGCAGACAACCGCCGTAAGAGCGAACGCCGTCCGTGCAGGAGTTTCGCCAAGATACAGTTTGGAACAGGCGGGTTGCCGCGGGATTGCATGATCTCGGACATCTCGGAAGGCGGTGTGAAGATCATCGCGGAATATCCGGAGATTCCGAGCGAATTCACGGTGATCTTCTCCGAAGGCCGGCCGCGCGCCTGCAAGCTCGCATGGCGAATCGGATTCGAGCTCGGCGCTCAATTCGTCGACTAATGTAGGCGCCCCCGCCGATACGGCAGGGGCCGGGTTGGACGAAGCCGCACAGACCGGGGGCAAAGCGCCCCCGGAGCCGGGCGCAGAGCGCCTCGAAGGTCTTCCGTTACCGTAAAATCCTCGGAACTTAACCTGAATTTAGGGTTAAGCTGTGAGCGTGCTTGGACAGCGCCGACCGCGAGTCCAGTACATGTTCCAGAAATCGCCCCAGTCCCCCCGCGTCGCACGACTTCTTGCGGGGACGGCTTCCGCCATCATCCTGGCGGTGGCGCTTTGCAGCTGCCAAACCGCTGGCCTATCCGACATGTCCGACGTGACGGGCTCGCTCGGCGAGAAAGCCGATGCCAAGCGCTCAGCCGATCCGCGGCGCGACGTCGAACTGGCCGCGGAGCGCTTTAAAGCCAATCCGAAGGACGCCGAGGCGGCGCTGCAATACGGCAAGGCGCTGCGCGCCTCCGGCCAGCGCTCCCAGGCGGTGGCGGTGCTCGAACAGGCAACCATCTCGCATCCCGGCAACAAGGCGCTGCTCGCAGGCTACGGCCGCGCGTTGGCCGACAACGGCAATTTCCAGCAGGCCTTCGAGGTGCTCGGTCGCGCCCATAGCCCCGAAGCTCCGGACTGGCGCATCCTGTCGGCGCAGGGCGCGACGCTGGATCAACTTGGCCGGTTCGAGGAAGCGCGGCAATATTACGCCAGCGCTCTGAGGATCGTGCCCAATGAGCCGTCGGTGCTGTCCAATCTCGGACTGTCCTACGTGCTTTCGAAAGACCTGCCGAAGGCCGAGGAGACGTTGCGGCGCGCCTATGAGCAGGCGCCGGCCGATCCGCGCGTGCGGGCCAACCTGGCGCTGACGGTCGGCCTGCAGGGCCGTTTCGCGGAAGCGGAAAAGACCGTGCGGGCGGACCTGCCGCCGGACGAAGCGGCTGCCAATGTCACGCAACTGAAGCGGCTATTGTCGCGCAAGGAAGGCGGGCGAGCCGAGGGCGAGAAGCTGCCGATCGCAGCGGCCGGACGCGCCAACTAAAGCTTGATGAGATCACGTTGGGTCGTGAGGTCGAGCCGTTTTTCGCGTCCCATTCTACTTTGCATGGGGTTGTTTTCGCGATTTTGTGTTTGGCCGCCCCAGAGTATCCGGGGCTGAGCGGGCCGGCGGCGCGGATCTACGCCCGCTTGCGCGCCGCACCCTGCAACTTCTTCAGGATCGGCGTCAGGAACGAAGCCTTCTTGGTCACGGCATGGCCGGTCATGCGCTGCGCCATCTGCAGGAACATCAGCGTGGTCTTATGGGTCGCGGAGACCTGCGCGATCATCTGACCGTTATTGGCGGCGGTTCCGAACATCTTCGAATCGAAGGGAATGGCGGCGATCGGCTGGCTCTCGATCGCCTTGGCGAATTCGCGCACGGCGATTTCCGGGCGCTTGTGCATGCCGACCTGATTGAGACAATACAGCGGCGGCCGGTCGTTGGGCCGGGCCGCCTTCAGCACGTTGAGCATGTTCTTGGCGTTGCGCATGTTGGCGAGATCAGGCTCGGCGACGACCAGGATGTCGTCGGCGCCGATCAGCGCGCGCTTGGTCCATGCCGACCATTGATGCGGCACGTCGAGCACGATGCAGGGTGTCGTCATCCGCAGCGTGTCGAAGATCGCGTCGAACGCGTCGGCGCCGAAGTCGTAGACCTGATCGAGCGTCGCCGGCGCCGCCAGCAGGCTGAGGCGGTCGGTGCATTTGGAGAGCAGGCGTTCCATGAAGGCGGTATCGGGCCGTTCGGGCTGGGATATCGCGTTGGCGATGCCCTGCACGGGGTCCTGGTTGAAGTCGAGGCCGGCGGTTCCGAACGCGAGATCGAGATCGATCACGACGGAATCCAGCGCCAGGTCGCGCGCGATCGCCCAGGCCACGTTATGCGCCACGGTGGAGGCGCCGACGCCGCCCTTGGCGCCGACCACGGCGATGACGCGGCCGACGGCCACTTCCTCGGATGACGAGTACAGGCCGCATATCGCGCGGACGACGTCCAGCGGCTGGACCGGTCCGACCACGTAATCGCTGACGCCGCGCCGTACCAGTTCGCGGTAGGGCGCGACATCGCTGGCGCTGCCGATCACGACGACGCGGGTGCCGGCGTCGCAGACGGTCGCGAGTTCATCGAGGCCTGCGAGGATGTCGTGGTCGGCTTCGGTCTCCAGCATAATCACGTTCGGCGTCGGCGCTTTTTGGTAGTGGTCGATCGCTGCCGCAACGCCGCCCATGTGAACCGAAATATGGGCCTTGCCGAGGCGGCGGTCTTCGCTCGCCGCCCGCACGGTGGTCGCGACCGCGACGCTGGCGCAAAAGGCCTGAACCGATACGCGCGGCGCTGGCGAGATATATGCGTCGGCCTGCGTCGGCGTGACGTCCACGTGTTCGTCCGAGTCATGTAGCATGCGTTTGATCATTTGCCGGTATCGCTCAGTTTGGCTTTTTCGGCCTCGGGGTAGGTCGTCGTGGTCGCAACGCCCTTGCGGTACTTGTCGAAGGCAATATTGCGCCGCGGCGCATAGGCGGGGCCTTCAGGGCGCGGCTGCTCGAGATCCGCGGGATTGTCGACCATGGCCGCGAGGTTGCGCTGAGTGGCGCAACCGAAATTATGGTAGGGGCGGTTTTCGTTGTAGCCGCTGTTGTCGAGGTTCGGCCCGAGATCTTCCGGCCACAGGCCGCAAGGGCCGGCCACCGCCGTGATCTTCGGATAGCTCAACTTGATCGTCGGCAGCGCGCCGGAATATTCCGCCTGGGCGGGACGCTCGGTGATGGCGCGCGCGGGCACGCCGCCCGCCATCAGGACCGAGCGGATTTCACGATACGAGGACGCTGCCGCGCGCCCGTAGGTCGGGTCGGCCGGAACATCGGCCACGATCGCGCCGGTTCCTTCGCGGACCCAACTCTGCGCCAGTCCCATCACGTCGGCGCGCTGCGGCGCCGAGAGGCCGCCGCGCGCATGACCGACGAAGACGACGATGGAGCGGTTGGCTTCGGTCACGGCGATCGGATGACGCTGGCGATAATCGTTGCTCGGAATACCCCCGGTGACGAGATCGCCGGTCTGGTTGCACGCCGCGAGCGCGCATGACAGGCCGAGCAAGGCGCCAACCAGGCGCCATCTGTGGGAGCGATCGAGCGGTGTATGGCTGGTCATCGTGGTGTCCTCGTCCCGGATCGGTGGAGCGCGTCCGTCTCAGTCAATGATGAAGCCGAAATTGGCCTGGGTGGCCCCGATCGTCTCGGGGCGGGCGGCAAGGCCGTAGACCCGGTTGATGCGGGCCAGCAGCGCCGACTGAGAATCCGACGCCGGGGCAAACCCGTCATCCGGACGCGACAGCTCCTTCTGCGCCACCGCGCGAACGACGTAGGGCGTCACGATGACCATCAACTCGGTCTCGTGGTTGACGAAGTCCTGGCTCCTGAAGAGTCCGCCAAGAATCGGTATCTGGTCCACACCGGGCATTCCGTTGACGGCCTGCTTGGTTTGCTCCGAAATCAGGCCGGCCATCGCGATCGAGCCGCCGGACGCGATTTCCAGGGTGGTCTCCGCGCGGCGGGTCTTGATCGAGGGAATCGTCGTTCCACCGGCGCCGCCGGTCAACGCGTTTTCGGTCGAGACTTCCGACACCTCGGTCATCACCCGCAGGCTGATCCGTCCCTCGCTCAGGACGACCGGCGTGAAGTTGAGCGAGATGCCGAATTTCTTGAAACTGACCGTCTGGACGCATTGTCCGATCGCGCCCGACGTCGTCGTCTGGCAGGTCACACCGGTCGGAATTGGAAATTCGCCGCCTGAAATGAATGTCGCTGACTCGCCTGAGATGGCCGTCAGATTTGGCTCCGCCAGCGTCCGCACCACGCCCGCGCTCTCCATCGCGCGCAAGGTCGCGGTGACCGACGGCAGACCGGCCTTGTTCAGGGCTGCCGCGGCCACGCCGTTGCCGGCGACGAGCGGTCCGCTGTTTGCGGTGAACGGGTTGGAATTGTTGAAATTCACAGCGGCGGTGCCGTAATTCATGCTGGCGCTGAGATCGACGCCCAGCTGCTTGATGACGCTGCGTTGCACTTCCGCGACGGTGACCTTCAGCATCACCTGGTCGCGACCGCGCACCGCGATCGAGTTGACGACCTTGTCGGCGCTGCCGACCAGCCGCGCCGCGATCTCGCCGGCCTGCTGGGCCTCGACCGGGCTCGATACCGAGCCGGTCAGGATGACGCCGTCGCCGACGCCCTCGATCTGGATTCCCGGCAGCGTTTGCCGAAGCGCCGCCCGCACGCCGTTGAGGTCGCGCTTGACGGCGATGTCATAGGAGGCGACCTGCTGGCCGTCGGCATCGAAGAACACGACGTTGGTCTGGCCGACCGCGCCGCCGATGATATAGGCGCGCTGCGGCGAACGCACGACGGCGTTGGCGATCTTGGGATCGGCCACCAGCACATCCTTGACGTCGCGGGGCAGGTCGACGACCACGGACTTGCCGATGCCAAGCGAAAGAAACCGCATTTTGCCGGACGCGTTGATGGACGATGTCGTCACCGGGTCGTCGGCTTCCCTGGATAGTTCCCTGGCCAACTGCTTGTCGGGCTCGGCCGCCAAGACGGATACCAGCGGACTGAGCACCGTCGCGACGACGGCTGCGAACAGCAGGGCCCGTACCGCCACGGTTCGCTTCGCTGGTTGATTTTCCCCAAACGTCATCTCTCGCGTCCTTTCGGTCACTTCTGTGCCGTCGATTGGTTGGCGACCCCGTAGCGAACCACGTTGACGCTCTGGTCTCGTTTCGGAGCCTCTTCGGGCGCGCTCGCAACGGCGTTGACATCGGTAATGCTGCGCAATGCGAGCTGGATCGTGCCGCTCTGGCGTGCGCGCGTGAGCGTCTCGGCCTGCTCGGGCTTCAGTTCGAGCGTGGCGGTCTTGCCGACGAGCGAATTGCTGCCTTCCTTTTCCTTCGGTGCCTGATCGATGGCGAGCACGCGGATGTTGGTCAGGATGATTTCGGAACTGATGAGGTCCGCCCCTTTGCTGTCAGGGTTCTTCTCGCGCTTGGAGAGCAGGACATCGACGCGGTCGTTGGGCAGGATGAATCCGCCGGCGCCGGTTTCCGGCGAAATTTCGGTCGAGATCCCCCGCATGCCGCTCGGCAGGATTGCCGCCATGAAGCCGGAGCCGTTGGCCTTGACCAGCTTCTGCTCGCGGATCGGTTCGCCGACGATAAAGGGCGCGCGCACGATCGAGCCGGCGATGTCCCTGATGGCTTCGGCGTTGCTGGCGCGGTTGATGACGTTGCCGGTGGCGGCCGCCGTCGGCCAGGGCTGCCATTGCAGGTCCTCCGGCTTGACGATCTGGCCGAGCCCGATGTCGGTCTTGGCGACGAGAATTTCCACCGTCGGCAATTGCGCGACCGGTTCGGCGGGGCGCGCCTTGTCGTCCGTTCCACGGGCGAGGTAGGCAGCGACGCCACCGGCACTCAGCGCGATGGTTAGGACGACGATACGTGCGATGTTCATACGCTTTACGCTCTACTCTTACGCGGAATGCCCCAACTGCACGGTGATGACAGCCTTCCCCTCGAGGCATCACTAGGCAGCAATGGTATAAGGGAACTTGAGGGGTGAATTTTTTGCGTGAAACGGCGGCGGGATTCGCCGTCATGGTGAACGGGTGGTTATCGCCGGGCCTCCGCAAAAATCCGGGATGCAGGCCGGCCGATCACAACCACCCGGTGCCGCGGTCCGTATCACCGGCAGGTCGATCGCGTTGGCCATGGTGCTGCTGCCGCGCCACCGACGGCGGGCCTGGCGTCAAAACATCTCGCGGCTGTCTTGCGGACCGGCCGGCGGAAAAATCGACACGTTTGCCGGCGCCACGACGTTATGCCGCAGTCGCCTCACAATCGTGGAAACCACCGCCGGGGCGGTCCGTAGCCGAGCAAGTTGGAGAACAGAACGCAGAAGTCGGCAGTCAACCCCTTGACCCGGCCCGCCAGTCGTTCTGTGATACGTGCAACTTTGCGTCGCTGCACGTTGAGGGGCCTGCGCGACCTTGGATCCTCCGGTCTGACTGAATTGCACGTCAAACTGCTGGTCAGATCCTCCGTTTTTGGGCAAGGGATCATCGGGTTGGCCCAATAACTGCAAGCACGCCAAGCCAAAGTTCCCGGACGATTCCTTGAAAGGCCTTGCTCATGAAATGCGTATCCCTGGTTCTTACCCTTGCCGTTGCGGCCGGCCTCTCGGCCCAGGTCGCATCGGCACAAACCCTCAAGACGGTCAAGGACCGCGGCATGCTGTCCTGTGGCGTCGGCCCGGGCTTGCCGGGCTTCTCGTCCCCGGACGACAAGGGCAACTGGACCGGTCTTGACGTCGACGTTTGCCGAGGGATCGCGGCCGCCATCTTCAACGATCCGACCAAGGTCAAGTTCGTGCCGCTGTCGGCCAAGGACCGCTTCACTGCGCTGCAGTCCGGTGAAATCGACCTGCTGTCGCGCAACACCACCTGGACGCTGTCGCGCGATACCTCGCTCGGCGCCAACTTCACCGGCGTGACCTATTACGATGGCCAGGGCTTTATCGTGAAGAAGTCGCTGAAGGTGAATTCGGCGCTCGAGCTGAACAGCGCTTCGGTTTGCGTGCAGACCGGCACCACGACCGAGCAGAACCTCGCCGACTACTTCAAGGGCAACAACATGAAGTACGAGGTGATCGCGTTCGGTACCGCCGATGAAGCAGTCAAGGCCTATGAATCCGGGCGTTGCGACGTCTTCACCACCGATGTGTCGGGGCTCTATGCCGAGCGTCTGAAGCTCGCCAATCCCGCCGACCACGCGGTTCTGCCCGAGGTGATATCGAAGGAGCCGCTCGGGCCGATGGTTCGCCACGGCGACGACCAGTGGTTCGACATCGTCAAATGGACGCTGTTTGCCATGGTCAACGCCGAAGAGCTCGGCATCACCCAGAAGAACGCCGACGAAATGGCCAAATCCGACAAGCCTGAAATGAAACGCGCCGTCGGTACCGACGGCAATTTCGGCGAACAGCTCGGCCTGACCAAGGACTGGCTGTTGCGGATCGTCAAGGCCGTCGGCAATTACGGCGAATCCTTCGATCGCAATGTCGGCGCCGGCTCCAAGCTCAACATTTCCCGCGGCCTCAACAACCTCTGGAACAAGGGCGGGATCCAGTTCGCGCCGCCGATCCGCTGACCAGCAGCGCAAGGCTGCGGCGATGGCCATCGAACCCCGACAACCGCCGTCGCAGCTGCTGCCGAGGCTGCAACGCGCGCTTGGCGGTCGGGCGGGCTGGAGCGGCTTCGTCGTCCAGCTGCTGTTCGCGGCCGCGCTGGCCTGGATCGCTTACGAAATCGTCGCCAATGCCCGCGCCAATTTGCAGGCCCAGCGGATCACCGCGGGCTTTGGCTTCATGGTCAACACCGCGGGCTTTGACGTCAGCCAGAATCTGATCCCGTATACGGGATCAGACAGCTATACGCGGGTCTTTCTCGTCGGGTTGCTCAACACGCTGCTGGTCTCGGTGATCGGCATCTTCTTCGCCACCCTGATCGGATTCACCGTGGCGCTCGGCCGCCTGTCGCCGAACTGGCTGCTGGCGCGCATCGCGGGCGGCTATGTCGAACTGGTCCGTAACCTGCCGCCGCTGTTCCAGATCTTGTTCTGGTATCTCGCCGTGCTCGCCGTACTACCCAATCCGCGACAGAGCATCTCGATTTTCGACAGCTTCTTTCTCTCCAACCGTGGTCTGGTGATCCCAAAACCGATCGGCAGTCCCGGTTTCGAGCCGTTCATGATCGCGCTGCTGGTCGGCATCGTCGCAGCAATCGTGCTGTGGCGTTACGCGCGCCGGCAGCTGTTCGAAAGCGGCAAGGTGATCAAGGTCTGGCCGTATGCGCTCGGCATGCTGGTCGGGCTGCCGCTTCTGAGCGCTATGATCTTCGGCGCGCCGGTGACGTTCGAAGTGCCGGTGCTGAAAGGATTCAATTTCGCCGGCGGTTCACGGGTGATTCCGGAGTTCGTGGCGCTGACGCTGGCGCTGTCGACCTATACCGCGGCCTTCATTGCCGAGATCGTGCGTGCGGGCATCTTGTCCGTGAACAAGGGCCAGATGGAAGCCGGCTCCTCGCTCGGGCTGCAGCGCGGTTCGGTGCTGCGCCTGATCGTGATCCCGCAGGCGATGCGCGTGATCCTGCCGCCGCTCACCAACCAGTATCTCAACTTGACCAAGAACTCCTCGCTGGCGGTGGCAATCGGCTATCCCGACCTGGTCTCGGTGTTCGCCGGCACGACGCTGAGCCAGACCGGGCAGGCGATCGAGATCATCGGCATCACCATGGGCGTCTATCTGCTGATCTCGCTGGTTACCAGCGCCATCATGAGCTTCTACGGATGGCGGCTCGGCCGGAGCCTGGGCAACTCATGAGCGACGCCAACACCACGCAACCGTTTGTCAGCGAGAAACTGATCGCCGAGCGTCCGGCGCCGATCAAGACCACCGGCCTGGTCGGCTTCCTGCGCACTCGGCTGTTCAATTCGCCGACCAACATCCTGGTCACCGTCGTCAGCGCGCTGTTGCTGTGGGTCGTTCTCGTCCCGGCGCTGAAATTCACCCTCGTCGACGCGGTCTGGAGCGGCAAGGACCGCAACGCCTGTCTGGCTGAGAATGTCGGACGCACCGTCGGCGCGTGCTGGCCGTTCGTGGCGGCCAAGTTCAGCCAGTTCATCTACGGCTTCTATCCCGAGGCGGAGCGTTGGCGCGTCAATCTGACTTTCATTCTCGCCGTTATCCTGCTGCTGCCGCTGTTGATTCCGCGGCTGCCGGCCAAGGGCCCCAATGCCATTCTGTTTTTCCTGGCGTTCCCCGTGGTGGCGTTCTTCCTGCTGCACGGCGGCGGCCTGGACGGGTTCGGCGTCAGCTGGACCGCCGGGTTCCTGTCCGGGGTTAACGACAGTATCGCCGAGGGCGGGTTCAAGCTGCTGCGGGTTGCCGCGACCTCGGCTGTATTCGGGCCACTGCTGGGAGAGCTCGGCAAGCTGATCGTGCAGATCAGCTTCCTGATCTCCTATGTGTTGCTGCCGCTGACCTGGCTGCGCGATCAGATCCAGGCCGCCCGCGGTACGGTGTGGTTGGACCTGGCCACGACTGCCATCATCGTTTCGGCGTTGCTGTTCTGGTTGGGCGGCGGTATCCGAACCGGCTGGCGGGCGCTGATCACCAGCCTCGGGATATTTGCCGGCATCGGCATCGTGATTGGGCTGATGGGGCTCGACCACGGCGGCCTTCCGGTGGTCGATACGCGGCTGTGGGGCGGGTTGCTGGTGACGCTGGTGGTGTCGGTGACCGGCATCGTCGCCTCGATGCCGGTCGGCATCGCGCTCGCGCTCGGCCGCCGCTCGACCATTCCGCTGATCCGGATTTTCTCGATCGCCTTCATCGAGTTCTGGCGCGGCGTTCCGCTGATCACGGTACTGTTCTTCGCCACTTACATGCTGCCGCTGTTCGTTCCGACCGGCTTCACCATCGACGGGCTGATGCGCGCTTTGATCGGCATTGCGATATTTGCCGGCGCCTACCAGGCCGAGGTGATCCGGGGCGGCCTGCAGGCGATCCCGCGCGGGCAGGGGGAAGCTGCGAGTGCGCTCGGCCTGTCCTGGGCCAAAACCATGGCGCTGATCGTGATGCCGCAGGCGTTGCGCCACGTCATCCCCGGCCTCGTCAACTCCTTCATCGCCTTGTTCAAGGACACCTCGCTGGTTTCGATCGTCGCTCTGTTCGACCTGCTCGGCATTTTGCGGGCCGCGTTCTCCGATCCGACCTGGTCGACGCCGTCGACGCTGTTCACCGGGTTCGCCTTTACCGGCATCATCTATTTCGTCTTCTGTTTTGGCATGTCGCGTTACTCGCTGTTCGTCGAGAACAGGCTGAACGCACACCGGCGCAACTGAGTAAATGACCATGACCGCAAGCCCGATCGTCGGCATCAACGGCCTCAACAAATGGTACGGCGATTTTCATGTGCTGCGCGACATCAACCTCGACGTCGCCAAGGGCGAGCGGATTGTGATCTGTGGACCGTCGGGTTCGGGAAAGTCGACGCTGATCCGCTGCATCAACGCGCTGGAGGAGTTTCAGGAAGGTCATATCGTCGTCGACGGCATCGAACTCGGACCGAACCTGCGGCGGGTCGATGAAGTCCGGCGCGACGTCGGCATGGTGTTCCAGAGTTTCAACCTGTTTCCGCATCTGACCGTGCTGGAGAACTGCACGCTGGCGCCGATCTGGGTGCGCAATATCCCGAAAAAGGATGCCGAGGCGGCGGCGATGAAATATCTCGAGCGGGTCAAGATCCCGCATCAGGCCAACAAGTATCCGGGCCAGATGTCGGGCGGGCAGCAGCAGCGCGTCGCCATTGCGCGCGCGCTGACCATGAACCCCAAGGTGATGCTGTTCGACGAGCCGACCTCGGCGCTCGATCCGGAAATGGTCAAGGAAGTGCTCGACACCATGGTCGATCTCGCCAGGGAAGGGATGACCATGCTGGTGGTCACCCACGAAATGGGATTTGCCCGCGAAGTCGCCAACCGTGTCGTCTTCATGGACGCCGGCCAAATCATCGAGTCGAACACGCCGGAGGAGTTTTTCTCCAATCCGCAGCACGCGCGGACGAAACTGTTCTTAAGCCAGATTTTGCGGCATTAGTTTCGAGCGTAGGGTGGGTTAGGCGAAGCCGTAACCCACCGCGATATCAACCGCATTGCACAACGTTGGTGGGTTACGCTGCGCTAAACCACCCTACGAAGTCCCTCACACCTTCACGAACGGCAATTCGATCTCGCTGCGCTTCTCCAGCCAGGTCGGCACCGGCAGGTTCTTGCTCCGCATGAATTCCGGATTGAACAGTTTTGACTGATAGCGATGTCCGGAGTCGCACAGGATGGTGACGATGGTCTTGCCGGGCCCGAGCTGTTTGGCGAGATGGATCGCGCCAGAGATGTTGATACCGGAAGAGCCGCCGAGGCAGAGGCCCTCATGCTGCACCAGGTCGAAGATGATGTTGACGGCTTCCTCGTCGGGAATCAGAAACGCCGTGTCGACCTTGGCCGTCTCGGTGATCGGCGTGACGCGCCCCAGCCCGATGCCCTCGGTAATGGAATCACCGGGCGTCGATTTCGCAACGCCTTTCGTGAACAGTTCGTACATCGCGGCGCCATGCGGGTCGGCGCAGGCGGTGACGATGCCCTGGTTCTTGCTTTTCAGGAAGGCACTGGTGCCGGCGAGCGTGCCGCCCGACCCGACCGAGCAAACGAAGCCGTCGACCTTGCCGCCGGTTTGCGCCCAGATTTCGGGGCCGGTCGATTCGTAATGCGCCTTGGCGTTATCGAGGTTGTTCCACTGGTCACCGAACAGCACGCCGTTGGGCTCGGTCTTGCGGAGCTGTTCGACCAGCCGCTTGCCGAGGTGCTGGTAATTGTTCGGGTTGGAGTAGGGCAGCGCCGGTACCTCGATCAGTTCGGCGCCGCTGAGCCGCAGCGTGTCTTTCTTTTCCTGGCTCTGGGTTTTCGGAATCAGGATCAGGGTCCGGTAACCGCGTGCGCTGGCGACGACGGCAAGCCCGATGCCGGTATTGCCCGCGGTCGCTTCCACCACGAGGCCGCCGGGCTTGAGCTCGCCGCGCTTCTCGGCCTCCAGGATCATCCATTTGCCGGCGCGGTCCTTGACCGACTGGCCGGGATTCATGAACTCGGCCTTGCCGAGAATGGTGCAGCCGGTCAGTTCGGATGCGCGCTTCAGTTTGATCAGCGGCGTGTTGCCGATCGCCTCGACGACGTCTTTGTTGAAGATCATGTCTAAAAATTCGCCGGTTTCATTGCCCAATCGTTGAGCGACCCTAAAGGAGGGCCGCAGGGCATACAAGCCAGCGATGGGGTATGGCGGTCAGCCGGATTTGGCGAATACCACCTGTCGTACGTCGATATTTCCAGACAGAAATCCGGCCTCGCAGTAGGCCAGATAATATTCCCACAACCGGCGGAAGCGGTCGTCGAAACCCGATGGCATCAGGTGCGGCCAGGCTGCGCGGAAATTGCTTCGCCAGATCGCCAGCGTCCTGGCATAATCTTGCCCGAAAATGCGCTCGCGGATAACGGGAACCCCGAACCGCTCGCCGAGCGATTTCAGGATCTGGGGCGAGGGCAGCATGCCGCCGGGGAAGACGTAACGCTGGATGAAGTCGACCTCGCGGCGATAGCTCTGGAATAGGCCGTCCTGGATGGTGATGGCCTGGATGCCGGCGAGGCCGCCGGGCAGCAGGCGGTCGCGCAACTGTGAGAAATAGTTCGGCCAGAACTGCTCGCCGACAGCCTCGATCATCTCGATCGAGGCGATCCGGTCGTAGCAGTCGCGTTCGTCGCGATAGTCCTGCAGCCTGATTTCAACGAGATCGCCGAGACCGGCTTTTTGAATCCGGGCTTGCGCAAAGTCGCGTTGCTCCTTGCTGATGGTGAGGCCGACGACTTTGGTGCCGTATGTTTTGGCGGCGTATTCGGCAAAGCCGCCCCAGCCGCAGCCGATCTCCAGCAGTTTCTGGCCCCGCTGCAGATCCATCGCTTCGGCCAGCCGGCGATACTTGTTGTTTTGGGCCGCGGTCAGATCGGTGCCACCATCCTCGAACAAAGCTGATGAATAGGTCATGCTCGGATCGAGCCATGACGAATAGAAGGCGTTGCCGATATCGTAATGGGCATAGATGTTGCGGCGGGCCTGACGCCGTGTATTGCGATTGAGCCAGTGCCGCAGCGCCTGGACCACGCGCGTCAGCGGACCGCTGACCAGCATGGTCTGCATCCACTCCTGGTTGACGCAGAATAGATAGAGGAACTGGGTCAGGTCAGGGGTATCCCATTCGCCGCGCAGATAGGCTTCCGCGATGCCGATGTCGCCGCCGCGCAGCAGCCGCGAGGCAAAACCGTAATTGGAGATCGTCATCGCCGCCGCCGGTCCCGGCCCGTTGCCGCCGAGGCGGACGGTGCGGCCGTCGGCCAGCGTCACGTCGAGCGTGCCGTGCTGCAGTTTCGAACCGAAACCCAGCGCCAGCCGGACAAGCCGGGGCAGTTCCGGAAACGTCGCGTCGACGGTTTCCGACGTGACCGACATTAGCCCGGGTACCGAAATGTCCACCTTCGCATCCAGGCTCAATGTGACGGGTCGATCTACTTTTGACATGTTACTGGACCAGTGCGCGCTTCTGCGGGGTGCCGGACAATGCCGACGAAGTGTGATCGTTGCTTTTTCCGCCGGCCTGACCGGTGACGGCCTCCCGGCGCGGCACCAGCCGCACGCCTTTCAGCCAGAGCCGCATCGCCTCCCAATGAATCGCCGCCATGATTTTGAAGGTGACCAACGGGAACGCGAAAAACGCCCGCAGCAATTGTTGCGTGTTGAGGGCGCGGCGGCGGCCATTGAAGGTGGCCGCGAGCAGGGGGCCCTTGCCGTCAGTCTCCAGGATACGCAACTTGATGCTTTGATCCGGCGGCGAGACGCGGAAATGGTATCTCATCGCCATCTCGATAAAGGGCGACACGTAGAGCAGCTTTTCCTGTTGCTGCCGGACGCCGGCATCGCTGAGTTGGTCCGGCTGCACCGGCACGACGTAGGGATGGATGTCGCCGAACGTATTCCGCACCTCGTAGATCATCAGCGCCAGTTCGCCATTCGCGCGATAGCAGAAATAGACCGATAGCGGATTGAAGGTGTAGCCGAGCAGCCGGGGATAGCACAGCAGCAGCACCCGCCCGCCTGTGAGGTCGATGCCGCGCTCGGCGGCGCAGCGCTGCACATGGGGCCGCAAAGAAGATCCGTCGCGCGCGCCGTGATCGGCCTCGCTGAAACTGTAAAGCGCCGCCCGGTTGACGCTGAACAGGCGCGACTGCCGGTCGGCTTCTTCGAGCCGGTCGAGGTCGATCAACAGGCTCATGACGCGGTAGCTGAAGCGATGACCGATCGGTTTCAACCGCGCATGCATGACGTCACCGACGTACAGCGCTGCCGCGGCGTCGGCGGACTCGCCGCGGGTTCCGGTGCTGGTGACCTGTTTGGGCATTACTACTCCGCGGCCTCCGCGAGGCTCAATGCCGGTTCGCGCCATGGCGCGAAGGCGCCGAGCGCTTCAGCTACCGCCAGACCGGACCGCAGCCCGTCCTCGTGGAATCCGTATCCGGTCCAGGCGCCGCAGAACCAGGTGCCGCGCCTGCCCTGAATTTCGCCGAGGCGTTTTTGCGCGGCAAAAGCGGCAGCAGTGTACTGCGGATGCTCGAACATGTAGGTGCCGAACGTTAGCGCTGGATCCGGCTCGACCGGCGGGTTGAGGCTGACGAACAGCGGTTTGTCCTGATCGATGCCCTGCAGTGGATTCATCCAGTAGGTCACCGAGACGTCGTTATCGACCGAAACCCGGCGCGGCCAGCGCAGGAAATTCCACGAGGCCCAGGCGCGCTTTCGCTTCGGCATCAGTCTGGGGTCGCGGTGCAAATACACCTTGTTGGAGGAGTAGCCGATCGCGCCGAGGATCGAACGTTCACGCTCGTCGGCGTCCGGCAGCATCGCCAGCGTCTGGTCGCTATGCGAGGCGATCACGACATGATCATAGATGTCGGTATTGCCGGAGCTGTCGTGGACGAGGACGCCGTGCGGCGTTCGTTCGATCGCGGTGACGGCGCAGCCGAGCTTGATCTGGTCGCGGAAAGCCGCGGTCAGTTTTTCGACATAGCGTTGGCTGCCGCCCTTCACCGTGCGCCAGACCGGGCGGTCGTATTGCAGCAGGCGATGGTTGGCGAAGAAGGCGATGAAATTCTCGGCCGGGAAATCCAGTATCTCGCTCGCCGGCGCCGACCAGATCGCCGCACCCATCGGCGCCAGATAATCCGTCAGCAGCCTGGGTGCGAAATTGTTGGTGCGGAAATAGTCGCCCAGCGTCAATCCGGCCAGTTTGCCGGTGAGATAATCCTCGGTGCTTTTCTGGTTGAAGCTCAGGATGTCGCGCAGCATTCGCAGGTACGACGGCGACAGCAAGTTTCGGGGGTGCGCGAATAAGCCCATGGCGGTTTCGAACCAGTTGCTGCCGCCGCCTTTCCATTCGAAACGGCCAGCGTCGGCCGTCACCGCAAAACTCATGCAGCTTGGCACGGTTTCGACGCCGAGATGTGCGAACAACGCGGTCAGGTCCGGATAGTTCAGCTCGTTGTAGACAATGAAGCCGATGTCGACGGCAAGCGGAACGCCGTCGTAGTCGATGGAGACGGTGTGGCTGTGCCCGCCGATCCGCGAGTCGCGGTCGTAGACCGTGACCGGGTATCGTTTCGAAAGGCTCCAGGCTGCGGCATTGCCGGCGATTCCCGTCCCGATGACCGCGACACGCATTCAAGACCTCTGTTCGGCTGCCACTTGGGTTGCCCTAGAGGAAACGAACCGATGGCGGCTTTGGATCACCGGTGATCCAACAGGCGCAGTTTTGCGTTTCGTCGGTATGTCTATCACCGCATCATACCGCGTTGCTGTTGGCGCTCTGGTCAGCGGGGCCGTGATCCGGTACTCACGTTGCAGCAACCATTCCAAACGGGGGCGCTCGCACCGCATGCCGAATGAGACACCCGACGGTGCGGCCTCGGACGCAGCCAGGTGGGCGGCGTTGATCGAGGCTGTGGCCATGCGTGGGGATCGCGAGGCCTTTGCGATGCTGTTCGAGCACTTCGCGCCCCGCATCAAGACCTTCATGCAGCGCTCGGGCGCCGACGAGCGGAGCGCCGATGAATTGGCGCAGGAAACCCTTCTTGCCGTCTGGTCAAAAGCCAAGCTGTTCGATCCCAAGAGCGCCGGCGCTGCGGCCTGGATATTCACCATTGCGCGCAACCTGCGCATCGATGGGCTCCGCCGCCGAAAACGGACACCGACGCAAGATACGGCCGAGGTCGACCTCGAGTTTCAGGTCGACGAAGGCCCGCAGCCCGATGCCGCGCTTGCCGCTTCGGAGCTGGAAACGCGGGTCCGGAGCGCACTGTCGGTGCTGCCGGAAGACCAGCTCCGGGTCATCGAATTGTCCTTCTTTGAGGAGAAGGCGCATGCGGAGATCGCCGAAAAGCTTCGCATTCCACTCGGGACGGTAAAATCACGACTGCGGCTGGCGATGAACCGGTTGCGCGGCTTGCTAGGTGACTTGTCATGACGATCCATCATCACCCGCCGGACGAACTGTTGACGGCGTTTGCGGCGGGCACGCTCGACCTCGGACAGCATATCGCCGTCGCCACGCATCTGCTGACCTGCCCGCATTGCCGCAGCATGGTGCGTGCGATGGAGCAGATCGGTGGCACGGTGCTGACCCGGCTACCGCCGGCGGAAATGTCTCCCGGCGCACTTGCCGCTGTAGAGGCGCGGGTGGGTGGCCGCGCGCCTGATGACGCCGCGATACCGGCACGGCATTTCACGGGCTTTCGCGATATCCCCGGGCTGCCGTCATTCGTGCGTCGTTACCCGGACAGCTCCTGGAAATGGATTGCGCCAAAGGTGCATATGCGGCCGATCGGGTTGCCGGAACCAGGTGCGACCCGCGTGTTTCTGTTGCGATCAAAGCCGGGCACCAAAATGATCGACCATACCCATACCGGGTTCGAAATGACCTGCGTGCTGTCAGGAAGCTTTGCCCATGAGGGCGGGCATTTCGGGCCCGGCGATTTCGATCTCGGCGACGGTTCGGTCGATCACGACGTCAGGATCGACTCGACGGAGGACTGCATTTGCCTGGTGGCGATGCAGGGGGATTTGAAGCTGCACGGCGTGATCGGCCGTTTGCTTCAACCGCTGATCCGGATGTAGCCGGATTGGAGGCCTCGCCATGAGTCTGCTCCAACTCGTGTCGCTTGCGGCCGTCATGGGCATTGCGCTGTCGGCCATCATGGCGGCCGCGTGGCAGATCCAGCGCAGCACAGGCCACACGGGCTGGATCGACGTGTGCTGGACATTCGGGACCGGCAGCGTTGCAGCGCTCGGCAGCCTTGCTCCGCTATCCGACAATCAATATCCAGCGCGACAGATCATGGTTGCGGCGCTGATCGCCATCTGGTCGCTCCGTCTCGGTGGCCACATTCTGGTGCGCACCCGGCAGGTCGGAGACGATCCGCGCTACCGTAACCTGATCCACCAATGGGGGTCCAACGCGGACCTTCGAATGTTCCTGCAGCTTCAGTCACAGGCTGCCGTTGGATTGATACTGGCGATGTCGGTTGCGCTCGCCGCGCACAACATGCGTCCCTATCTCGGTGTCGCGGATTTCGTCGGGGCGACGTTACTGATGGCAGCGTTGGCCGGCGAGGCCTTGTCCGACTGGCAATTGCGCCGGTTCAAATCCGATCCCGGCAATCGCGGACGCATCTGCGAGGCTGGGCTCTGGGGATTGTCGCGGCACCCGAACTATTTCTTCGACTGGCTGTGCTGGCTTGCCTATCCGATTATCGCCATCGATTGGTCCGGTGCTAATTTCCTTGGATGGGTGGCGTTGCTGGCGCCGGGCTGCATGTACTGGGTGCTGGTTTATGTCTCCGGCATTCCACCGCTGGAGGAACACATGTTGCGCTCGCGCGGTGCGCAATTTCGTGAAGTCCAGGCGCGTACGCGCGCCTTCTTTCCGGTTCCGAAAATATAGAGCGCGGTCAGGTCAGCTTGGCGGTGATCCAAAAAGCTGCGGCCGCGGAAATCCCACCGAGCAGCGTTCCCCAGCCGATGTCGACCAATGTGAGTTGCGTAGTCCAATTCCGCAGCGTCGCCTGATTGGTGAGGTCGTAGGTCATATAGCTGAAGAAGCCGAGCAGGGCGCCGCTCAGCGCCGCCTGACCAAGGCTTTCGGATTTCAGGGCCGGAAGCACCGCGAAGATGACCAATCCGATCGGATAGATCAGGTAAAACGCGGCTGCTGCGGGGAGATTGGGGCTGCCCAGCATGATGTCGCCGAGCGTGGGGCGGTACAAGCGGCTCGCCATGGTTCCAAGCCATGCCATGTCACAGAGCAGGAACACGACAAGGGTCGACAAATAAGCGCAGATATAGGCCATCCAGGCATGCTCACGGTTGGATCCACGGTGCCCGCGACTCGCAGGGCCGGCCGCGTCTTCGAGATAACGATGGCAATCGGCGCCTGGATCACGGATCGTTGCACGATGCGCTGCGGCTTCGGCGCAACAGGTGGGGAAATCCCCATGAAATCTTGGTAAGATTCGCGACGGTTTCCGAGCGCCAGAATCGCAATAAGGCCCGTGGAATAAGGGAAACTTGCATCGCGGCGGTCGCAATTGGCGTTGACGGGTTGGCCCGCCAACGTCCGCGCAGGTCTGTCCGCCCCCTGTTCCCCGGAGTAGTGTGGGCGCTTCGGTTCCAATGGAAGCATCACCCCGTGAATTGCATGCAGATTCCCCCTTTAGGCGTTGCTTGCGCGGCGCGACGGGGTTCTGCGCCCGGCGGAGAGCCGATGTGACCGGCCGCATTTCCGGGGTCTTGGCCGGTGGCGGGGCGGCAAGCCCGCTTGGCCTGAAATGGCTGGCTCAATCGCTCGCGGCGCTTTGCCTTGTCGTGAGTTCCGCCGGCTGCATCCTGACCAAGGATCTGCCCGATCCGGCGCTGGACATTCCCGACGGCTACAAGGCGGCGCGGCTGGCGACGGCGCCCGACAAGCCGCCGACGCTCGACTGGTGGCGCGGCTTTCGCTCGCCGGAATTGACCCAGCTGATGGAAGAGGCCCAGACCGTCAATCTGGACATCGCGGCCGCCACTGCGCGCTTCGTCCAGGCCGATGCGCAGGCGCGGATCGCGGGCGCGCCGCTGCTGCCGAATGTCAGCGGCTCGGGCTCGGAGAACAATAACCGTACCTCCGGCTCGAGCGCGAGCGGCCTCACCAATGGCGGCCGTGAAACCGTCACCTACGGCGCCTCGCTCAGCGCCAGTTACGAACTCGATTTCTGGGGCAAGAATCGCGATGCCGCGCAAGCCGCGGAAGAGACCGCCGTCGCCAATCGTTTCGATCGCGACGTCGTGGCGCTGACCACGCTGACCACGGTCGCCAACGCCTACTTCCAGGTGCTGGCCTCGCAGGACCGGATTCGCACCGCGCAGCGCAACATCGCCAGCGCCACGCGTATCCTCGATGCGATCAAGCAGCGTCTGAGCGCGGGCACCGGCACCGACCTCGACGTCGCACAGCAGGAGAGCGTGCTCGCCAACCAGCGCGCGCTGGTGCCGCCATTGAAGCAGACGCTCGACCAGAACATCAACGCGCTGGCAGTGCTGGTATCGCGGCCGCCGGAAGCCGTGCGGGTCGCCGGCGGAACGCTGAACCAGATTGCCTCGCCGCGGGTGACGCCGGGCCTGCCGTCGGAATTGCTGACGCAACGTCCGGACATCAGGCGTCAGGAAGCGCAGCTGGCTTCTGCGACGGCCAATATCGGCAATGCCCGCGCGCAATTCTTTCCGAGCATTCAGTTGACCGGGCAGGGCGGCTATCAGAGTTCTGCGTTGGTGTCGCTTTTCCAGCCGCACGCCGCGTTCTTCAGCCTGGTCGGCAGCGCGACCCAGCCGATCTTCGACGGCGGCAAGATCCTCGGCAATTTCGAATTCACCAAAGCCAAGCAGGACGAATTGCTGCAGACTTATCGCAAGACCGTGGTGCAGGCGTTCGCCGATGTCGACAACGCACTGATGTCGATCCGCCAGACCACCGAGAAGCTGCGCTTGCAACGCGAGGTCGTGGCGGCTTCAAGGCGGGCGTTTCAACTGTCCGAACAGCAGTTGCGGGCCGGAACGGCCGACATCGTGACTGTGCTAAATACCCAATTGACGTTATTCCAGGCGGAAGATTCGCTGTCGCAGGCCCAACTGGCGCGGCTGCTCGCGATCGTCAGCCTGTATCAGGCGCTGGGGGGCGGCTGGGAGCCGAGGATGGAGAGGCCGGTCGATGCTCTTTAAGCCGGAAGAGAATGGCGACGCGAAGACCGCGGAGGCGCGCAAGCCGAGCCTCGTTTCGCGGATCCTCAGGCGCATGGTGTCGCTGTCCGTATTGCTCGTGATCCTCGGCGGTCTCGGTTACATCGGCTGGTACGCATTTCAAGCGAAACCGGCGGCCAATCGTGGTGGGCCCGGCGCGCGGCTCGATCTTCCCGTGCCGGTGCTGGCGGCGACGCCGCGGACGCTGGACGTTCCGGTCTATCTCGACGGCGTCGGCTCGGTGAAGGCGTTGAACAACGTCATCGTCCGCGCGCAGGTCGACGGCAAATTGATTGCGGTGAATTTTACCGAAGGTCAGGACGTCAAGAAAGGCGACGTGCTCGGCGAGATCGATCCCGTCATCTACAAGGCGCAGTACGACCAGGCGGTCGCCAAGAAGGCGCAGG
>JAIEPP010000611.1 GCA_019748335.1 Xanthobacteraceae bacterium | reverse complement strand
TCCCCAAACCCGTCACCCGCGTTCACGCGATCAAGGAGCGCACGGCGCTCGAAATCGGGTTTCCGCGAGTCAGCGGTTATCGGCGTGAGTTGCCGTCGGAGCGGCTTCACGCCGTCTTCAACGACGATAGCCGGCTCGAGATCACGCCTGCCGATATCGGCCCGACTTCGGTCGTCATGGAGGGCATCGTCGGCGTGGGCGTCACCATCGAGCCGCATGTGCTCAGCCAGATGCGCGCCTCGGAGATCAGCTATAATCTTGCGAAGCATCTGCTTTACACGCGCTTTCGCGACGAGGACGGCTTTCCCAAGCAGCATCTCTTTCCGCAAATCCAGCGGCTCGCGCGACGCTGGATCGAGGATGGCTATCTTGTCACCAAAGGGGTGCCGATCGGCGTGATCCTCTATCAGGATCAGCTCAACCGCGCGGCGGAGAAGATCGATATCGCGGTGACGCGCGGCAGCGAAGGACGCATTCTCGCGGTGCTCGATCCCTATAATCCCAAGGGCTCGACGCGCTTCGTTAACTTCATCACCTCAAAGATGTGCTGGACGACGGGCGCGCGCCCGCCCAAGTGCCAGATCAGCCATGTCGTGCTGGATTCGAGCTGGGAGGAGCAATTGGCGCTGACCCTGGAGAACCATCCACGCGTCCTCGCCTATGCCAAGAACCAGGCTCTCGGCTTCGACATCCCTTATCTCGATGGTGGCGTCACGCGGCGCTACGTGCCGGATTTTCTCGTCCGGCTAGACGATGGCGGCGACGAGCCGCTGAACCTCGTGCTCGAGGTGAAGGGCCAGCGTGATGAGAGCGATAAGGCGAAGGCGGATACGGTGCGGACGATGTGGGTACCGGGCGTCAACGCGCTCGGCGGCTTCGGCCGTTGGGCCTATGCAGAATTCAGGGATTGGGCCGTAATGGATGAAGATTTCGGCGTATTGGTCGAGACGTTGATGGGACATAAAATAAAATGACGACATCGTTCAAAACCAACCCCGTCGCCCTCAAGGATTTGATGCGAGAGTGCAACGAGGGGAAGTTGCAACTGCCTGATTTCCAGCGTGGATGGGTTTGGGATCAGGATCGGATTATCGACCTTCTCGCGTCGATATCCGAGGGCTTTCCCGTGGGCGCGTTGATGACACTAGACGCCTCGGGCGAAGTAGCCTTCGCTGTACGGCCGGTGGAAGGAGCTCCTGCGGCTATCAAGCCGCTCGAGGCATATCTCCTCGATGGTCAGCAGCGAATGACTTCGTTGTATCAGTCCACGTCGACCCGATCGCCAGTTCTTACCCAAACTGCAAAGAAGCGGCCTGCTCGTCTCCATTTCTATTTTGATATTAAGGCCGCGTTAAATCCTAATATGGCCCGACGCGATGCGATCGTCGCCGTTCCCGAAGATCGCGTCATTCGCGCAAACTTCGGCCGCGATATTGCCCTCGATTTATCGACTGAAGCGGCAGAATTCGCTGCTCTTCATTTCCCGATTGATCGTATGTTCGAGGCGCAGCTTTGGGTGCAGGCGGCCCTTACTTGGGTTTTGAAGGATATGGAGGCCCGCAAAGACCACATGGCCCTCGTCAACGAATTTTCTATTAAAATCATCAACAATTTTGCTGACTATCAGGTGCCGGTTATCACGCTCGGAAAGGAAACTAGCCGCGCCGCGGTGTGCCTTGTTTTCGAGAAGGTTAATACTGGCGGAAAGGCGCTCGACGCTTTCGAGCTTGTAACAGCGATGTACGCCGGTCAAAAATTCCGCCTCCGGGATGATTGGAAGATCCGCCGCGATCGGCTTTCAAAGCAGCCGGTTTTGGCCGGTATAGAACCAGTCGAATTCCTACAGGCAATATCACTCCGGCATACAAAGGCTCTCCGAACTGAAGCCGAAGCCCAAGGACGCGATCCGCCGGCAATTAGCGCGAACCGCAACAGCCTGCTGCAAATTCCTTTGTCCGCGTATCTCGAATATGCCGACGAGGTTGAACACGGGTATGTGACGGCCGCCAAGTTTCTCTATGGCCTTAAAATATTCCGCGCTCGCGATCTGCCCTACAAAACGCAGCTTGTACCGCTGGCCGCGATCCTGGCTGAGATAGGGCCAACGTGGGAAAATGATGCGGTCAGAAAACAGCTTTCGCAATGGTACTGGTGCGGCGTTTTTGGTGAGCTTTATGGCTCAGCGGTCGAGTCGCGCTTTGCGCTTGATATCCGCGACGTTCCCCGTTGGGTTGCTGGCGGGCCGGTCCCGCAAACGATCGAACGGGCAGATCTCCGAGAAGAGCGACTGCGCACCCTTCGCACCAGGTTATCCGCTGCTTACAAAGGTGTTCATGCCTTATTGATGCGCTGCGGAGCCGAGGATTTCCGCTCCGGTCAGCCATTCGATCAAACAGTCTTCTTCGACGAGAATGTAGATATACACCATGTCTTTCCTGAGGCATGGTGCAAGCAACAGGGCATCAAGCCAGAACTCTATAACAGTATCATCAACAAGACCCCCTTGTCGGCGCGCACCAATCGCATCATCGGCGGCGTTGCCCCCTCCGCCTACCTTTCTCGGCTGGAGAAAGGGGGAGAGCGGATTCCACCGATTCCAACCGAGCGCTTAAAGGCCATTCTGAAGACGCATGAGCTCGATGTCGATCTCATGCAGACGAACGATTTCGACGCGTTCTTCAACGATCGCCGCGAACGGCTACTCAAACTGATTGAGACAGCGATGGGCAAGCTCGCAGTTCGCGAAGATATCGCTCCGCCCGATCCCGACGATAGTTTTGGCGAGGATGAACAAGAAGCCGAACTGATCGAAGCCTCCGAGAATGAGGTCGCTGCCTAATGGCCCGCAAACCCGGCGGCCCAAAGCAGGTCGATGCACTGCGCCATGACGAGGCGACGCGCCGCAATATCCCCACCGCCGAGATGGAGAGCTTCTTCCGGCGCGAGGAGGACAACGCGCCGCTTCCGCCGAAAGCCTATTCGCGTGCGCGCCCGCTCGCCGAAGGCGAAACTCGCACCGACGACGAGCCGAGCCGGCCCGAGCTGATCTGGAACGGCGCACGCATCACCATAACGGACGAGCAGATGAAGGAGCTGGCCAAGACCGGCACGCTCACGCTCTCCGATGCGCAGCTCGTCTGGCGCGGTAAGGACCGGCAGGACTGGAGCGACCTCATCGTCAACGTGCCGCCGCTCTACATTCAGGAGAAAATCCACCCGAAGGCGATCATCGACGATCTGAAACGCCGCACGGCCGAAGCGCGCGAGGACGCAAGCGCTGCGCCCGATCTTTTTGCCGATTTCAATGGTATCGAGCCGGATCAGCGCGCCGAGTTCTATCAGCATGACCAGCACTGGTCGAACCGAATGATTCTCGGCGACAGCCTGCAGGTGATGGCGAGCCTGTCCGAGCGCGAGAGTTTGAAGGGCAAGGTGCAGTGCATCTATTTTGATCCGCCCTATGGCATCAAGTTCAACTCGAACTGGCAGGTCTCGACGCAATCGCGCGACGTGAAGGACGGCAAGCAGACCGACATCAGCCGGGAACCGGAGCAGGTGAAGGCCTTCCGCGACACCTGGAAGGATGGCATCCACTCCTACCTCACCTATCTGCGCGACCGGTTGACCGCGATGCGCGATCTGCTGACGGAAAGCGGCAGCATCTTCGTGCAGATTGGCGACGAGAACGTGCATCGCGTGCGGGCAGTGATGGATGAGGTGTTTGGGGATGCGAACATAATCTCGGAGATTTGTCTTCGAAAGACTGGTGGCCAAGAGGCAAACTTCATTCCCAATGTTGCTGATTTTATTCTCTGGTATGCAAAAGATTGCAGGGTCACGAAATATCGGCAACTTTATTTTAAAAAAGAAGTCGGCGTTGGTGAAGGCAGCGGCGCACGGTACGACCGCGTCAAATTTGCTGATGGAACATCTCGCCCGATGGATCGTGGCGAGCGATCAGGTGAACCGATCCCAACTGACGCTCGCCCGTACCAATTGACTAGTTTGATCTCAAGCGGGGTAAGGAAGAACACAACAGCGAATTGGGTATTTCAAGGCAGGAAATTTCACTCTGGCGCGAGCTCAAACTGGAAGACCTCGTTAACTGGTTTGGATGCTTTGGCCAAAGCCGATCGCGTCGAGGCACGAAAGAATACGCCTGCCTATGTCCGCTATATTGACGACTTCGCTGCTTATCCGATTTCGAACGTCTGGACTGACGTCGCAGGCGCTGCCGGCATCGTTTATGTGGTTCAAACAAGCAACAGCATTATCGAACGCTGCATCCTGATGGCGACCGACCCCGGCGACCTCGTGCTAGATCCGACCTGCGGCTCCGGCACCACGGCCTTTGTCGCCGAGCAATGGGGCCGCCGCTGGATCACCATCGACACCAGCCGCGTGGCGCTGGCCTTGGCACGCACGAGGCTGATGGCGGCGCGCTACCCCTGGTATCTTCTCGCCGACTCCAGGGAGGGCCGCGCCAGGGAGGCGGAACTTCAAAAGCGCACGCTGCCAGATGTGCTCGTCCATAACGACATCCGCCAGGGCTTCGTTTATGAGCGCGTGCCGCACATCATGCTCAAATCCATCGCCAACAATCCGCTGATCGACGAGATCTGGGAGCGTTGGCAGCTTGTGCTGGAGCCGTTGCGTGCTGAGTTGAACACGCTGACCGGGCAAGCCTATGAGGAATGGCAGGTCCCGCGCCAGGCCGGGGCCGGCTGGCCTGCCGTCGCAATCGAGGCGCATGGTAAATGGTGGGAGGGGCGGATCGCCCGCCAGCGCGAGATCGACGCCAGCATCAAGGCGCGCGCCGCTCAGGAATATCTCTACGACAAGCCCTATACGGATGCCGCCCGCGTACGCGTCGCGGGGCCCTTCACTGTGGAGAGCCTGTCGCCGCACCGAGTGGAGGCCGCAAGCGACGCCGAACTCATCGACGAGCTGGAGGCGGCCGAGGGCAGGCGCGCGCCGGTGGACGCGACGCTCGGCACGCACGATTTCGCGGCGATCGTGATCGATTACCTGCGCACGGAGGGCGTAAAGCAGCAGGCCAAGGGCGACCGCATCAGTTTCGAGAGCATCGCGCCCTGGCCCGGAAACTTCATCGGTGCCAGCGGCACCTTCATCGAGGGCGACAATGGCCCCGAGCGGCGCGCCGCCATCCTGATCGGCCCGGAATACGGTACCGTCGGGCGGCAGGACATCGTAGCGGCGGCGCGCGAGGCGGTGGATAACCGGTTCGACGTGCTGATAGCCTGCGCCTTCAATTTCGACGCGCATTCATCCGAACTGGGCAGTCTTGGCGGGCTGACGATCCTGAAAGCGCGTATCAACCCCGACATGCATATGTCAAAGGAGCTGAAGAACACCGGGCGCGGCACTATGTTCGTCGTCTTCGGCGAGCCGGACGTCGCCATTCTAGACGATGGCGGCAGGACGATCCAGGTGAAGGTCAACGGGGTCGACGTGTTCGACCCCAATACCGGCGATATCCGTTCCAGCGATACCAAGGGCATCGCGGCCTGGTTTATCGACACGGCTTACAATGAGGAGAGCTTCTTCGTCCGCCACGCCTATTTCCTCGGCGCGAACGACCCTTACGCCAGCCTCAAGACGGCGTTGAAGGCCGAGATCGATGAGGAGGCGTGGGCGACGCTCTATTCGGATACGTCACGGCCCTTCGAGCGCCCAGAGACAGGCCGCATCGCGGTCAAGGTGATCAACCATTTTGGCGATGAAGTGATGAAGGTTTTTGGAGTCTAGGGAACGTAGAAATGGCCAGCACGGGCATCGCGGTTATCGAGAGCAATTGGTGGAGAGGATCGAACGTGTCGGTCAGGAATTTGTATGATTTGATTGCTGAAATCAGCTGTAAAAATCCAAATTCCTATCATTACGAAATGGCAAATACCGAAGCAGCCCTAAAAGAGGCCATTGAAAGAATTTCTTCCTACAGAGACTGTCGATACTTGAGCCTTGCAATGCATGGTGATGGAAACGGGCTACGTCCAGGCAATGAAAACCTATCTAGAACTGAGTTGCGAAACGTTTTAAAACGTATCCGAAAAAAACGAGGTGCCAAATGGAATGGCATATACATGGGTACTTGTTTGTTTGGTACTCATGAATTGGCTGAATTTATATTTCAGGCTGAGGTTGGGATAAGGTGGATAGCCGGATACACCGAGGCGATTGGCTGGATCGAGTCTTCAGCAATGGACTTGTTGTTTTTTAACGAACTGCTCAACACGGAAGGAACTGAAACTCAACGCATCGGATCCGTCGCTAATAAATTACTGACACTGGCACCCGGTCTGGTGCAAAATCTTGGCTTTGGGATCTATGTTCGCAAGCAGCGAACCGGAGGTGCAAAAAATCTCCTGGTCCCGATGACTGAAGAATGAACTTCCTCATTGCCGAGACCTTCACCGCCGCCTTCAACCGCCTTTCGGGCACCGACCAGAAGGCGGTGAAGGCGAGCGTCTTCGACCTGCAGATGGACCCCGGCGGCAACGGGCTGCAACTTCACCGCATCGACAACAGCAAGGACCCTCATTTCTGGTCGGCGCGGGTCAACCGCGACGTGCGGCTCATCGTCCACAAGAGCGGCGACTCCATGCTCGTGGCTTACGTCGACCATCATGATGCCGCCTATGCCTGGGCCGAACGGCGACGCATCGAGGCGCATCCGAAGACCGGCGCGGTTCAGATCGTCGAGGTCCGCGAGCGGGTCGAGGAAATCGCGCGGCCGCAGAGCTTCGACTTCGTGTTTCCCGAGGCGGTTGCTGCCTCGCCTTCGTCGCCATTGCTGTTCGCGACGCTGAACGATGATGCGTTGATGGGCGTCGGCGTGCCAGCGGACTGGCTTGCGGACGTGCGCGCGGCCTCGGAGGATGGTTTCTTCGCGCTCGCCGGCCATTTGCCGGCAGAAGCGTCCGAGGCGCTGCTCCAATATGCAACGACCGGGCGATTGCCCGCTTCGCTGGCTGTCGCCGCCGCCGATCCATTCGCGCACCCTGACGCGCTGCGCCGCATCCGCCCGATCGCCGATCAGGCAGAGCTCGAACAGGCGCTTTCCTTCCCCTGGGAGAAGTGGGGCGTTTTCCTGCATCCGTCGCAGCGCGACCTTGTCGACCGCAGCTTCGCAGGCCCTGCGCGGGCCGCAGGCTCCGCCGGCACCGGCAAGACGATCGTCGCGATCCACCGCGCCGTACGCCTGGCACGCGACAATCCTGAGGCGCGCATCCTTCTCGCGAGCTTCTCGAAGCCGTTGTCGGATGCGATGGCGACGAAGCTGCTGGTGCTGGCGCCTGAGACCGGCGGCATCGTACCTCGCATCAAGACGTCATCTTTTCGGGGCATTGCCGAGGAGATGCATCAGCTCGAGCATGGCGTCCGCCCCCGCATTGCCTCCGATGTCATCCTGCGCGAACGCCTGGGCCAAGCCGCCATGGAAGCGAGCCTCAAGGGCTTCTCCGAACGCTTCCTGCTGTCCGAATGGGCGAACGTGATCGACGCCTGGGGCATCGCCTCGCTCGATGCCTATGCGAGCGTGCAGCGTATGGGCCGCAAGAGCAGGCTCGGCCCGAACCAGCGCGAGAGGCTTTGGCCGGTCTTCGCTCGCCTGCGCCAGATGCTGACGGCGGAGCGCTACACCACCTGGGCGGATGTCTTCGCCGGCTTGGCGGCATCACTCAGCAAGCGCGCGCAGAAGCCGTTCGATCATGTCATCCTCGACGAGGCGCAGGATCTGGCACCAGCGGAGCTTCGATTTTTCGCCAATCTTGCTTTTAACGGTCCGGACGCTCTCTTTCTGGCGGGCGATATTGGCCAGCGAATCTTTCAGCATCCGTATTCATGGGTGAGCCTGGGCGTCGAGGTGCGCGGGCGGTCGCATACGCTCAAGGTCTGCTACCGCACCTCGCAGCAGATCCGCCGCGCTGCCGATCAGCTGCTGCCAATCGTCATGCGCGACGTCGACGGCACGGAGGATGAGCGGCGCGGCATCATTTCCGTGTTCGAGGGGCCGCCGCCGGAGGTACGGACGTTTGCGGACGCCGCCCAGGAGGACGCGTTCGTCCGGGGCGCGGTGACAGGCTGGCTGGCGGAAGGCTTGAAGCCGCAGGAAATCGGCGTCTTTGTCCGCACACATGATCTTGTCGCGCGTGCGCGGCTGGCCGTCGGCAGCCTCGAAGGGGCAGGGGACATGACAACCGTGCCGATGAGCCTCGCCAAGGGGCTCGAGTTCCGAGCCGTCGTGGTGATGGCCTGCGACGAAAGCGTGCTGCCGCTGGACGAGCGGGTGGCTGACGCCGCAGACGAGGCGGAGCTTGATGAAATCTATGAGACCGAGCGCCGGCTGCTCTATGTTGCCTGCACAAGAGCCCGGGACCGTCTGCTGATTACCGGCGTCGATCCAGCGTCGCCATATCTTGCCGATCTGGAAATGCCGATGTTTGGCAAACTGATTGTCTGATTCAAAGTCGGCGATAAACTCCGACCGCAATCAATTCCAAGGTACGCGAAAATCAAACGTTGATGACGTCCGCCCATCTATTTCTGCGCAAAATGCAGGACACGGGAGCGCTGGTTAGATGCGCCGTTACGATCAATAATCCTGTCACCGTTGATGATGGCGCCCGCGCCGTACGGGCGTCTGCTCCAATTGCCGCGCGATCACACCCTCGATCGCCATCACGAGCTTGTCCGTGTCCTGTTTACGTCTGAACACGGCGATTTCCTGTGCTTTTTTCAACCTCACGGAGCCATCAGGAAAAGTATGGGCCGTAAAGCGATGCAAAGCCTCAGGATCGAAACCATGGTGCTCGGCAAAGCGCTTGCCGTCGGTCATTTCGATCCAGGTGCTGACGAGCATCGGCGCCAGCATGGCGTTGAGGGCATCGTCGAACAGGTCGACCGCCATTGAGGCTGGCAGCGACACGATCAACGAGCGCGGCCGCCGCTCGACTGGGCTATCATGGGTGTGGCCTGAAGCGGGAAGCCTGAGCGGTTCCCAGCTGTCGTAGCCTGCATCCTCGAGCATTCGGCCCTCCAGCATGCGAAGCGATCCGTATCGATCCTGGTTCAGCTCCAGGAAGCGGGATGCGAGATCGTCCGGCCGCGTCGAAAAGCCGATCTTAGCGCAACTGAGAGATGCCGCTTTAGATGTTGAAATAAGCCCGTCGCAGACGGCGATGTAGACCGCGACCCTCGTTCCTGCGTGGAAATCCTCCGTATAAGGCGCCCAGGCGAACGACCTTCCGTCCGGCAGGTCAGGCGGAAGGGCGAGACTTGGCCAATCGACCCAACCCTTGCGGCGCGTTGCCATGCTTGCATCAATGGCGCGCTGGCGACGATCGAGCCGGCGGCCGAACATATCGAGCAAGCCAGGATCAGCCGATGAAGCAATGGGCGGCAAGACCGGCCTTTGCAGTCCGGCCTTGCCGCAGGTGCCGAAATCGAAGGCTGAAAGCCCGGCTGAACTATTAGATACGGAGACGGTCGTCATGAAGATATCCCTCGGAGTTGCGTCGCATGAGGCGATCGATGATTGAGAGTAGGTGGGAAATGGCGCCAGCGATGCGATCGCTGGCGCCTTGGCCGGGCATGGCTGATGGGCCACGGCGTCGTCACGCCATCTGCGCCGACGGCTAGGCGTGCCCAGCGGCGAGGCCGAGCAGGTAGAGCTCGATTTCGTCGTGACGCTTGGCGAGAACCGGGTCCCGCCAGCCATAGCGGCGCTTGCCGACGCCGGTGATCAGCGCGACGCCCTCGCTTGCCTCTTCGTCCTCGTATTGGCGATTGGCCTCGCGCAGCTCAGACAGCTCGAACAAGGCATGATGAATGGTGCGCCATGGCACGCAATCGGTCGCGAACAGCCGCGCACGCAGCCAGTCCTCATGATCTGCCCGCACTTCATCGGGCAGGCATTCGGGCGCGTGGCAGAAGACGAGACGCAGCGCATGGGTCCGCAGCCTGACATCGGCGAGCCTGAAAGCGATGGCCGCACGCTCATCCCAGGAGACGCCCTGAAATCGCTGGCAGAGGTCGCGATCGAGATCATTCGGGAAGCCCGTGTAAAGCCGCTCCTCCACATGATCGCTGACCGGACGCTCGACCTGCAGGCGGCGCATGGCCTCGGCTACGCGTGCGGCAAAGCCGGTCCGCTCCGTGGCAATCGCCGTGGCGCGCGCCTGGATCGTGTACCAATCCGGCCTGCATCCCTGCATCAAGCCCTCGTCCACGGGGAAGATGGAGGGCTGGGCATTCATCCGGAGGGTCTTGATGATGCGGGGCTTGGCCTGCAGTGCCTCCATCAGGCCTTCGACCGAAAGCGTGACGTAGTCGATGGGATCGCCGGCCGAGCAATCGAACACGGCGACAGCGTTGCGATTTGCGGGATTGGCGGCAATTTCGGTGCACAGCGCGACCTCGGGGGCGCCGTAATGGCTCGTCACGACGAACAGGGTCTGCTCGTCGAGAAAGCGGTGGGCGTGCCGCGGCATCGCCATCCGCATCAGGTGATCGTAGATCGCCGGCGCGCGCGCCTTCAGCAATGCAAGCAGCTTGATGACGGCACGGCAATCATATTCTGCGCCATGGGCATCGGAATCCGCGAAGTCGATGCCGTTGGCTTTCAGGAGTTCGCCCAGACGAAAGGTGCGACGGCCTTCGATCAGAGGAATACTGATGGCGCCCGGATCGAGGCAGGCGATCGCCTGCGCCATTACCAGCGTGTCGGCGCGACCGGACCCTGGCATCTGCGTCACGTAGGGCGGCAACAAACAGCTCTGCGCATTATGGCGACGGATTTCCTCGTCATAGCGGAGCAGATTGTGGCCGCAGGTGATCGCGGGGCCTGAGGCCTCGATGAAGGCGTTCATGGCCTGCATGCCCTCGAGATGACTGAGCTCGGCAGTCTCGAGTTTTTCGAGCGACGCATTTGTAACGATCAGCGCTTGTGGCGCCGGCACGATAAAGGGCGGCCGGCGCATCGAGAGCGTCAGCACGTCGCCGAGATCCTTGATGATGAGATCGTGGCCGAGGCGGATCAGCGCCGCTTCGAGGATGACATCCCAGCGCGTGTCGAGACCGCTGGTTTCGGTGTCGACGGCGAGGAGGGTCGGAGGAAGTTCTTTCATGGTCTTGGGTCTTCAGGTCGGAGAGCGGAGCGGGCTGGTCTTGCCTTTTTCCGGGGGCACCGTCCTTGGCGCCTTAGGCATTCTCCTTCCCTTCACTGGCGGGCTTTCGGCCCGCAGCCTTCTGACAGGCACGATATGCCGCCCTTTCTGGGCACTGCCGCGCCTGTTGCTGCCCTTTATCGTTGATTTTGCTTGGTTCTCTCGTCAGCCGATGGAGCGTCTCGGAAAGCCGACCTCCGCCTTCTGTTCATGGTCGAACAGGGGTTCCACGGCCTCGATATCGGCGATGTCGAGCTGTCGCCGCCCGGCGCGCGCCATGGCGCCGAGCGCCAGATCGAGCACCCGGCCAAGGCGGCGCGGATGAAATGAGGCAAGGCGGATAATGACTGCCTCGTCCGGCGTGCGGACCGCGCCGCCGAACGCTGAGAGGCGCTCGGCCATCATGCCTCGTGCGACGAGCAGCGATTGCGTCTTATCCGGCGCGCTGACCCTGACGATCAGAAATCGATCGAGCAGCGGGGCGCTGAGGCTGCCGAGATCGTTGGCGCAAGCGACGAACATCGTCTGGCTATGGTCGACCTCAAGCTCGAGAAATTCGTCCTTCACGCGGGTTGAGCTGCCGCGCTCGAGCAGGCCGAGCAATGGATCCAGCGGTGAATCGCTGCTATCGTGATGATAGACCTTGTCGATTTCGTCGATCAGGCAAATCGATGCGCCATGGGCGATAACGGCCGCGGTCAATTGCCCGGTTTTTGGCGTCTTCCATGACACCGGATGGCCGAGCCACATGCCGGAATCGGTCATGGTCGGTGCGGAGATCCGCGTGATCGGCACTGCCAGCGCTGCCGCAAGCGCCTCGGTCGCATGCGTCTTGCCGCAACCTGGCGGACCGACCAGCAGAAGAGGCGGCATGCGCAAGGCGGTCCCGGTCCGCATCGACAGACTTGCCGCCCCGGAGACAATGTCGAGGAGGGGATGAAGCGAGCCGGCAAGCGTCATGCGCAAGCCTTCGATGCGCACGACCATGTCCTGATTTGCAACGAGGAGCGGGCGGAGATTCAGGCGTTCGTCGTGGTAGAGAGCCATCAAGCGATGCAGGCGATTGGCTTCATTGTCCGGCAGCGTGTCAGCGTCGAGGTAGATGGACGGCAATGCCTGTGGCCGCTCGGGCTGCGCCGGCCAGAGCGATGCCGGCCTCGTAAAGCCGTCTGGGCCTTGCGGTCTGGCCACGCCTGCGCTGTCGACCTGCCAGCATCCATCCGACGCGTCTCGTTGTGTGCTGCCGTCTCGAAGATGTTCTGCATCGGCTGCAGGCCAACGGCTGGCGCCCGCGGGCCTCGAAGCCGATGGCACGGCGATGCCGTCGCCACCGACCCGCCCGCCGAGATCAGGGGCTTCAGATATCCCGCTGCTTGGCGAGGCGTCATCCAGCGACAGGGTGTCGGACGTCGACGGTTCCGGCGCGCCGGCATCAGGACCCCGCGCCGAATCCGTACCCGCATCCGTTTCTTTGACTTCCTGTGCTATTTGCGCCGCCGGCGGATGATCGAATTGCCGGCGCGCAAGAGCGGCGTGGGCGTCAAGCGCGGCGTTCCAGCCGCCGACGCAGGTCACGCCGCCTTCCTTCAGCAGGAACAAGAGCTGGCGGAAATCAAAGATCGCCGTCCTGGGGCCCGGCGGCAAGACCGGCGTCGTCGGCGTATCTTGATCGGGCTGCTGTTCCAAGCTTAACGTCACGCGCGCCGCCCGCGGGCTTTCGTCTCGGGGCAAGGGCTCGGCTATAAAGGCGAGGCAGATTTGCCCGTCGGATTCCGAAACCAGAATATCGACATCGTATTCCTCTTCATAAGCGTAATCGGTGTGTTCTTGCATCGTCGCCATCCACTTCCCGAGCGGCATGGCGCCTTCCCCGGGGTAACCTTCAAGAAGCTACGCGTTGGCGGATTCAGTTCATTGCCTTATGCTCGGATGGTCCGTCGTGTGGCGGCTTTGAGAGTTTGGCATCCGCACGATGATCTCATCGTCAGATGCAGAAATTGTCGGTCTATCCATTCACGGTTTGATCCAGACAGGAACCCGTCTACATCGCCGGTCAGATGCGATGACCCGCTGATCCGAGCCTTTATGTTAGCACGAAGCAAAGCACCGAGATTACGAAATCCAGTCAAGTTCATTCGCTCACGGAAATTCAAAACTCGAAAAACCGTTGTGCAACGCCAGTTTAACCTTGAGGTGAGCGTAATTGAGCATTTCAATGCAGCTCAATTTTATGCTGCATCAAGAAATTTTTGCGGACAAAAAGCACCCCATCATCATCTGCGAATACCCAGTCGTCCGGGAAGCTGGTAAATGGAAATGCCGAGCGCCAGTTCGTCAGCTGGTCTTTTTCCAGAGGAAACCACCACTGCGGATGTGACATCGTTGCACGCAACGCGGATTTCTGCGCTGGAAGGCGAGCAAACTCAGCTGTGTTTCGGACTGCACCGCGGACAATGATGCCAGCCCAGCCGTTGCTTTGTGCGGTCTGAAACTCCTCCGGAGAAAGGCAGCTGCAGTCGTTTCGCATGAAATTGTCGATGATCAGCACCCGGCCTCCGCCGTTGCTTTTAATTGCTCTGCTGACAACATTATAGGTATCGACAAGCTCCACGTAATGAATGCCGCCCATGCAGCCACTACTTCTCACGAAATTCGGGAATTCTGTTGGAAAAATCCGCAGACGGGTTCGATAACGGCTCATCCGGTCGATGCCCTCTTTTTTAGAGTCCTCGGCCGAAGGCGGCTGATTCATTCGGTCGCAAATTGAACGTGTCGAATGCATTTCGTTGATCCTTTCGCCGTGGTCAGATTTAGTTCTTCAGCAGATGGGGCAGGGCAGTTTGCGCGCTATCACCGCTGCACCCCCGTCGAAATTTGTGATGTGCCGATGGCATGTTTAATAACTGCTTCGGGTGCTCGAACGGTATATTGCGATCTTTGCTCGAAGGAATTCGAACCCCTTGAATAATATGCTTCAGGGGACAAGAATCGGCGCATTCGCTCGATTCCTTGCGAGACGTCATCCATGTTCTGTACAACTGCTGTTTCGACAGGCAACGCTGGACCGGATTCGTAATGATCCTCGGCCATCTGAATGGAAACGCCTGCCAGTGCCGGGGGCTGTGGAATTTGCATCACAATTCGCGCGCCCATAACGTTCTGCGATACACTGGATGCCGACGAGACTGGCGGAATTTGTATAGTGTTCGTTCGATGTTCGATGTTGATTACGGTGGTCTGTTCACCCTGATTGAATACCGGTTGACTTGGGGCGGCGACCTCGTTGATCAAGTTAGTGTTGAACTCGTTCGCAGGATATAAGGCTGTTGGCAGGGATCGCGCGGCAATCTCCAAAGCCCGTTTCCAACTCGTCCAAGTGGGGATCGGTGTTCTTGCTGCGATCGCGCGAGCGCGAATTTTGGCAAGATCCTTTTTTCGTGTCGCAGAAATGGTCTTTATGTCGCGGTTATAGTCGAAATCGCAAAGAACATTGATGACCATGGCTGCAAGCGAATGGCGCCCGAAAAATTGGCGCAGGAGCCTTTGTCGCAATGCCTTTAGCGCATATCGACGCTCACGCTGTTTCTTCGATCGGCGATAGATTGCTTCACGTTCCTGTCGCCATTGAGCGGCTTGCTCCTCGCGCAGCCTGATCGCGGTTGCCTTCGCGACCTCAAACGCTTCAAAATCGGCGGTGTTGCGAGGCCGACCATTTCCTCTTGTTGCATTTTCCTCAGCGGCATATCGACGGGCGCTTCTGCCAGACACGACATCGTCAAGCTTTGGCAGGCGTTGCAAGTCTTGTGCGGTCAGCAGACCTAAATCTTTTGCAAGTGCTCCATAGCCCCATTTGATGCGGTCTAAGCCGTTTTCCAGATTGCTTAGCGCCATTCGACGCCTTGGATCCGACCGGTCGACCATCGTGAGGCCGGAGACCTCGCCTTTATTGAAGCGTGCCACGCACAATTCGATGCCGAAATTGCGCAGCGTTGCGATGAAGACTGCCCAGTCTTTCGATCGTGCGTCTTTCAAGGCATCCATCTTCGCCGGGTCTGATCGTAGCTCCTCGGCGATGGTGAGGCGGCCCGATTGGGCCCTGATGGTTCCGATTGTCCCGTTCAGTCCCGGTTTGTGGATACCAAGCCCGTTGAAGCGACCAGGTACGACCGAAAAGCCCATTCGCCGTGAGATATCGGCGGCAGCACACTCCGCGACCGCATAAGACCAAGAGAGATTATTGACGGATCCATCAAGCGCGACGCGATTGACGGCCGCGTGCAGCTCGTAATGCCGTCCGTTCGGACCAGGTGCGAGACCGTTCTTTTCTTCAGTATGCACCACCAGTACATACTGATGGTTGTCAAATTTCAGCGCCTTAAGCACCTCGTGTCCGGCTTGCAGCTGCTGCGCAACATTTGGATTTTCATCAGCGGCCCAAGAGATGACGATGTGGCAGACTGGATCTGCGACCTTTGGTTTCAGTCCTGCGATCATGGCCATTTCGTCGGCGGCACACTGCAGGTTCATGATGTTGCAAGTGACGATATGTCCGAGTGGAACAGCCTTTTGATCGCTCAGAAGATAGTGAACGAGTCCGGTGAAGTCCGAACCTTTGATGATCTTCGGCACGATCACAAGCTTGATCCGTCGCGAAGGTGGCAGAGATGTGCGGCGGCTGCCTGAACTTGCTTGAGCGTCGCTTCAAGCTCGGCGTAACAATTATCGTTGATTTTGTGCGTTTTTTTCGCTTCGAGAGCGAAGAGATTGCCGATGCGGTTGAGATCAGCATGCGCTGCAATAAGCATCCGCATGGCCTCTCCATGAAGCCGCAGAGCGCGGTCGTCTTCACTTAAATTAAGAAAATGGACGAGCGCCGCTATGATGACATCGTTCTTGGTCGTCCTGCAGCGGTTGACATGGTCTTCCAGATCCTGACGCAGTTTGTTGGTCACACGAGCCGAGACCGTGACCGTGTCCGCCAACGGTTTTGATTTCATGGATTTCGAACTGAGCTTGCGAATTCGACCTGGCTGCGTAGCGGCCAACTCCGCCGCCTTGTTTACAATCGGCATTGCTTGCTCCTGAACTTTTACCTCATCTAGCCATTGAAACGGTTTGGAAAAAAACGCTAGATGAGTCCACTTTCACATGCTATATTATAACTTATTAGTATTATTTAAATTGAAAAGATGTTTGATTCAACCAGCAAATGGAGAATAGACATGGCTCGCCCACAGAAGTCGAAACTCATTCATATGCCCAATTTGGAAAGAAGCCTGGAGGCGCTTCTGAACGCCAAGTCGGACTTTGTGTCGCCAAAAGAGGCGTCGAAACAAGTTTTGCCAATCATTCGCAAGCTCCATGCTCGGGGCTTGACGGACAAGGACATCATCAACGCTTTGAAACCGATTGAAGGACAGCCAGATGAGATTGGGATGGCGGGCCTCAAGCTTCTATTGATGCAGTTGCGTGCCGAAGAACAAAGCGAAGTCGCCGTTACGTCACGCACAAAGGCCCTGCATAAGCCGCTAATCGCCAACACCGTCGCCGAATTCGTCGAGACTAAGCGTGACGAGGCGGACGTGGCTGCTATGCCAGCGGGCGTCTCGAGCACTGCACCCGCTACCGTTGCATTGGCATCGGGAGCCGGCAATGAGACTGTCTTTCAGTCCAGTGGGGATGCCGCTGCCACTAGGCCTGCCGAGGTCGGGTCAACCATAAGCTCCAGCGTGCCAGCGGCGAAGCCATTGATTGAGAACTATCCACGTCACGTACCGGTGCAAATTGGCGGCACGTCGATCGGCGATCCAAAGAATCTTCCGTCAGGCACAATCAAAACGCATTCAACAGTGGCATCGTCGCAGCCAACAGGCACCAACAGTCAGCAGACAACGGCATCCGCCACGCTGCAGAATGAGCGTCGGCTCAGCGGGCCTTTGAAGGCCATTGACGATCTCCCGAACGGCGTGCTCGACACCATTCTTAAAACCAAGCAATTTCCGCCTGGCTGAAAAAGCCGAAAATGGCCAGCCGGCAGGAACGGTCAACGGAACTGGATCGTCGGAATAACCGCCTCTACTGACGTGATGTGGCAGATGGTGATGCCGGACGAAGCACTCGGATAACGAAGATAAAATTCATCGAATAAATCCGGATAGCAGTCGCCAAGTATAGCGATAATGACCTTAAAACCGATCGTCCTCAAGCCAATTGCTTCTAGCATCAGCTTGCCTGTGTGACGCGCATATGCAGCCATATGTTCGTTTGGTCCGAGACGGATCACCGCAATTTGATCATTATCTGGAAATTTATAGGATCGGAAATAGAGCTTAGCTGATGACGTTTTGAGATGATCTGGGGGATCGAACCTCCTGTAATCGCCGGGCAATGCATCGCCGATGACCTTGGCAACGAGCTTCCGGATGTGGTTTATCGACAGCTCGACGAGAGACATTTGAGGTCGAGCTTCGACCTCCTTGTTGACCAGTGACCGAACGGATTCGTCACCGCGAAGATAAGCACGCGCCGCGGCGATTGCCCCTTCTGGGTCATGTACAAACCAGCGATCAATCTGTTCGACTGCAACAAATGGCGCTTTCCGCAATTCTTTCGCCAGTTCAGCGTGATGCAAACCTAGCTTGTCTAAAAAGCGATGGGCTGCGACGGCCCGCCTGATCACTTGCTCGTTAATGCCATGCTCAACCGACAACTGGTCGAATATCGCCTGATATTGACCGTGACGACTTTTAGACAACAATTCCCGTGCTATGGACGCCAATTCTGCCCATTCGTCCGCTGAGACTGACAATTTCTTTCTTGACGTGGGCACCCGATATTCCTGACTTCTCAAATCCAACCGAACGATAGCCGGTAATGTTCATTAGCCGAACGATCGCCAAACTGCATTGCCGTCACCTGCGAACGCATTCATTCAGTGCCGCCTATCAAATTTAGTGAATATCACGACACCTCGCAGGCGTTCAGGCGCTTTATCTGCATTAATTGGCCCCGTTACAGGTGGCACAGCCGTCTATAATCGATTTGTGCTCAATTATTTCGTTGAATTATGGCCGATAGCAATCGTTCTGCATCCGGCAATGCGCGATGGGCCCGATGACCGCTTGCGGGCAGACGCTCGACCTGTGCCGATCGAGGTGAGGCCAGCGTGAATCTCGGCTCACGCCCCGCCGCTGCATAAAGCCGCGCAAGCCAGTACTGGTCATATGCAAGGTCGTCACAATAGACGGTAAGGCCCGACAAACGGTGGTCAAGCGCAGCGGCCACCTCGGTGGGAGCCTGTCCTTGGTGCTGGAGGATATCCAGCGACAACCCATGAATGGCCGCCGATTTCGGGCTCCATCGACCTTGCTCGAGCCAGCGCCAATCAGGCCGGATCAAAGCAGACCATCCTGTCACGCACGATCCGGGTTGAAGCATCACTGCGATGCCAACCTCAATCGGATAACTATCTTCGTCGAGAGCGCTTGCCTCGAAATCGATCGTTGCAACCGGCCAGTCGATCGTCATCTTATCCCTTCTCATCGATTGATTACTCTGACGCAGACACCAAGGCCGCGAAAATCGGTCTGCTGAACGCCGATATTGCTCGGACTGAGGCAGTGCATCTTATCCGCCGCCTGGCAGGCGGATCAACGCAACCTGGTCACTTTTGAATGGCAAATCTCCTGATAGTTCTGCATACGTAGTACCGCCTTTGCTGTGAATGGATAGCCAACGTGCTGGCAGCAGATCTTTGGTGATCCAGGCGTTGAGGCCATCAAACAGGTGCTCGCGCCGGAGATTTTCGATCGTTGCGTAATGCTTTTGGAATTCGGGCAAACAACATCCGCAATAAAAGCCGGCTGCATCGATTTCGATCAAGATGTCGTCGTCATATAGAAAATCGTAGAGTTCGCCGTTAAGTACGGCAGCAATGTTGATGTTCGTCTCGCTCAGGGAGCCGATATGTGCTCGGGATAGCCGGCAAACTGAAACTGAATGCAAGACCTCTCCCGGCCGGAAGCGATGACGATCGATATGCTCGGCAAGCCCGAAGCGATCCAGTTCTCAAACTCTTGCTTCAAACTCATCTGTTTCAATTTCGATTTCAAAATGAAGCGCAATGCATCGCAGCCGCTGGACAGCGGCACTCGATCAAACACCCGCTTGGTGACCCAATTTTAACTGAAAGATGTTCGCGTTGCCTGCTAGTGGAACAGAGATGAAGTACCTCGATTGACGGGACGAACTCAAAACCTCTCGAAACGGCCAGCTAATCCGGATTCAATTTAATTTTTATTGTTTCACATACGTGTTTGATAAACGTCCATTTTTTGGCCCGCTGCAAATAACCTGGATGATAGGTCCTGACAAATTGACAATTAAATCTTGTTGAATGACCGGACGCGAGTTGACGCTGTGGATGCATAGTCATCGCAGCAAGCTTCAAATCAGGTACTGACTCTTGAAGTGCATGATCGTAATAGGGACCAGTTAAACAGATGACGTGATCCGGATTGAAGAATTCCATTTCGGCTTCAAAGAGTCTTTGTTGCCAAGCTTGAATCTGCTTCTGTTGCTGGAAAGTGAATCTTCGAATTGATGCCGTATTTTTGTCGTGAATTCGCTGGACTTTGAACAGGTTGCACCATGCAGCTCCGTACGGGCTTTCTAAATCAAGTTTTTGACAAATCTCTCGAAAAGCTCGCCAATATGGCGAATTATATTGTGGCTGATTCACTGCCATATCAAACTTTGTCCAGCCGGCGATCGCAATGCGCCGTGCTTCGTCAGGTTTGATGTTCAGGAGCGGTGTATATTCACCTGCCGTTTCTTGGCCAAGTATCATTACCTTGACCTTGGATTGGCGGTAAGCTTGAGTAACCCCTGAGAACATCGGTATACTCAGGCGCGTGAGAACATCGTTTTCGAGGCCGACCGAAGTTCTGATGCTATCGAGATAGGCAGCGCCATAAGCAGTGTTATCGAATTCGTAACTCATGCAAATGCCTTTCAGAATCTGTGACAGAAGGTTGAGTATCAGTTCAAAAATCCTATCCGCGTTGTCACGACGCCAGGCTTTAGCGAAAGCTCGTCGCGCAGCAGTTCGATCAACTTTAGCGGCTCGTCATAACCCATGATGAGTGCCTTGCGGGCGACGAGTGCGAAGTCGCCGGGCGTCAGCATTTCAAGATCGTCGAGCGCTTTCGGCGCTTCATTGCGGAAATAGAGCAGGAAAGCTGCACGCGCCTGTGCCGATGTCATGGCATGGAATTCGACCTTGAAAAGAAAACGCCGGAGCATGGCCGGGTCGAGTGAATCAAGCAGGTTCGTCGTGCAGACCACTGGATTTCGCGCGTTCTCCATGCGCGTGAGCATTTCGTTGACCTGCGTCACTTCCCAGCTGCGTTCGGCGTTGCTGCGCGCGCGCAGAAACGAGTCCGCCTCATCGAGGATCAGCATGGCATGCCGATCGGCCGCTTCTTCGAAAGCATGCGCGATCATTTTTTCAGTGCCGCCGACGAACATCGACAGCAGATCGGAGGCGCGTTTCTCGACAACCTCGATATCGAGACGTTCTGCAAGGTGCCGGGCGAAAGCGCTCTTTCCCGTGCCCGGCAGGCCGTGGAAACAGAAGGTCAACCCACGGTCCTGCGCGGCCAGAACCCGAACAGTGAGATGGTCCAGATCAATATCGGCTTTCGACAACGATGCGTCGAACGACCGCGATGTTGAAGTCATGGGCGAAGTTGGCGTGCCTAGAACCGTCTGGATTGAACGGATTGTGGCGACAACGGCATCTACGCCACCATCAACCAGCCGAGCCGTCCGCAACGCACTACTCAAGATTGCTGGAGTAACATCGAGCTGCGCAATGCGCTGCACATCCTTGGCATCGAGCTTCAGGCGTTGACGGCCTGCAACCCGAGACGCGATGACCGCCCGGCGTACGAGACCGGGCTTTGGAAAGCGCATGGCGTATGACATCCGGCGCATGACCGCCGGACCGAGACGATCCGGGTGATTGGTGATCCAGATCGTCGGAGCCGCGCATTCCTCGACGAGCCGGTTCATGAACACCTTCGAGCCGGTCCGGTCACGACCACTACCAGCATCGACACCCAGAAAGACGTCGTCCGCTTCATCAACAACGGTAATCAGATTGGCTGACCGTGCGGCGATCGACTGCTTGAGAGCGAAGGACGCGATACGCTCTAGCCTGTTGGGCTCGCCGTTCTGGTCATCCGTCTCGCCGACATAGGTCGCCTTAGCGCCAAGGCGCTCGGCCAGAACAGCTGAAAACTCGGTCTTGCCCGTTCCCGGTTCGCCATAGAGAAGAATGTTGATGCCCTTCTCCTTTCTGGCAAGGCCGGCTTTGACCAGCTTTTCGACAGCATCGCGGTCTGCCGCCAGATGGTCAAAGTCGCCCCATTGCAGCAGGCTTTTTCGAGCTTTCCCGATCAGCTTTTCGGACAGGTCGCCCCGCTTTGTGGTCGGCAGGACGACAAATCCCAGGGCGGCTTCGCTCAATTGGACGTAGTTTCGATTACGATCCTCCAGAATCGCAAAACCCTTCAGGGTTTTTCCGGGTCTCAACACGCTGTTGATGACGGATAAGCCGTCGCCCGTCAGAAGTGCGATGGTTTGGTGGTTCAGAACGCCGTCTTCATATTTCTGATTGATGTATGTTTGGGCAAGGAGGTCGAAAGGCTCGAGTGTGCTTGCCCTCGCAAGCAAGCCCACGATCCTCGATTCCAGCGGAGAAAGGCAAAGTGTTTCACAATACCAAGCGAGCCGCTTCTCCAGTGGCGATGCCGCTGGTATAGTCCTAAAGACGCGGCAATGAGCCAAGATGGGTTCTAGTGCATCCCAGGCATCATCCGGGATGTTGCATGGTTCGGTGTCGAAGACCGTTGGACTGAGCGACCATGGCTTTGACCAGCCGACCCAGTCAAGGTGATTAACCAGCCAGTCCGCGATCCTTGCCTGCTGTTTATCCCGCTTGTGTTTCGCCAAGCGGCGTGTCGTGTGGATCAAGTTCGACGCATAATGCCTGAGCAGAAAGCGTTCGAACGGTTGGAGCCCGCCATCCGCCTGCCTATGTGACCGGCCGGATGATCCATGCTGATAACTCACGTTCATGCTCGTGCTGTCCTCCGCGTCGATTGCGTCGAGGATGACAATGCGCTTCTTTTACGACAGAAACGGTCGTAGTTGTTTTAAGAGCCTCGATGGGCTTCGAGCGCCGTCTCCAATTCATCAACTATCAACACCCTCAGTCGATCAGGCGACATGATCTGAACGTTCGGTCCCCAAGCAAAAAGATGACGTGCCAGTTCTAACATGCCGCCCGCCTCGAAACGGACGATTAGCGAGCCATCATCGCCGGTGGAGGTTTTTTGCCTCGGATGAAAGGAAAAGCGCTCTGCGTCGGCTGCCACGGAAGGCTGAAAGACCAGCACCACCTCTTCTGGCTCCTCCTGAAATGCGCCGAAGGACTGTTCAGCATAGGCCTTCAGATCGAACGTGGCGGGCGGTCCATCGTAATGGTCTTCGAGACGCAAATCTGAAATCCGGTCGAGCCGCCAGAGCAA